>JAYTAT010000479.1:0-3931 GCA_043737315.1 Archangium sp. | reverse complement strand
TGAGGCCCACGGTGCGCACGGTCTTGCCCGGCGCCAGGGCCGCACGCAACGAAGCCATGGCCTGACCTCCACTGACCGAAGCGGAACCAGTCACGAGCGAGAGACGGCCTTCAGACATGCGTGAGGCAAGTAAGGCGGACCACCCGAACGGTCAACGTGATTGCGCTCGTTTCAGCAGCCCTTCCAGGGTGGTGGCGGTGAACGGCTTCTCGAGCACCGGCGGCTTGACGTCGTTGAGGAATCGCTCGGCGCGTTCGGTGAAGGTGCCGCCCGTCATGAAGACGACGCAGGGCCGCAGGGCCGGGGCGAGCTGCTCCCAGAGGTCGATGCCCGAGACGTCTGGCATCATCAGGTCGCAGAGCACCAGGTCGTAGTCGAGGCCGGCGTTCAGCAGCGAGAGCGCCTCTTTGCCGCTGCTGGCCAGGGTGAGGTCGTGGGCCTTGCCCAGCAAGCGCTGGAGCGAGCGCAGAATCGCAGGTTCGTCGTCGACCACCAGCACCCGGGCGCGCGGGCGTGCAGGCACGGGGGAAGGCGACGTGCCGCTGTAGGCGCCGTGCGCGACGGGCAAGCGCACCTCGAAGGTGGATCCGGCGCCGAGTTTGCTCTTGACCGAGATGACGCCGCCTGCGTCTTTCACGATGCCCTGGCTGATGAAGAGCCCCAACCCCGTGCCTTCTCCGATGCGCTTGGTGGAGAAGAAGGGGTCGAAGATGCGCGGCAACACTTCGGGCGCGATGCCGCTGCCGGTGTCGCTCACCGAGACCACCACCTGACCGCCTTCCTCGCGGGTGGAGATGGTCACCGTGTTCTCGCCGGCGCGCCCGTCGGGCATGGCCTGCGCGGCGTTGAGCATCAGGTTCAAGAAGACCTGGCCCAGGCGCGCTTCGTTGGCGAAAACGGGGCCGACGGGCACGAGATCCTTCACCAGGCGGGCGCGATGGCGAAGTTCGTTTCTGGCCATGTTGAGCGAGGCCTCGACGATGCGGGTGAGGTCGCATTGGCCGCGCTGGTGCTCGTCGACCCGGGCAAAGGGCTTGAGGCTCAAGACGATCTGCCGCACCCGCTCGCCGCCTTCGATGGCCTCGTTCACCGCGTCGTGCAGGTCGACCATGTCGATCCCGGGCGTCGCCGGCATCTTCTCGAGTTCGCCCTTCACCACGTTCAAGTTCGCCAGCACGAACGCGAGCGGGTTGTTGATCTCGTGCGCCACGCCCGCGGCCATGGTGCCCAGGCTGGTGAGCCGCTCGGCGAGGCGAAGTTTGGCCTGCATGAGGCTTTGTTGGGTGACGTCTTGCACCACCACCAGCTCGCGCGAGGTGCCGGCGTCCCGACTTTTGCTGTGGCGTGCCCACAGTCTGACGTCGCGCAGTTCGGCCTTCGACGTGCGCAGCCTCAGCTGGAGCGCGGGGGGCGGCTCGTTGGGCGGCAGCGTCTTCAAGTAGTCGCGGTAGCGCGGCAGATCGTCGGGCACGATGAACTGATCGAGCGTGGTGGCGGTGAGGCCGGTCTCGCCATCGAGCTGCAGCAGCTCGCGCAGGCGCGAGGTGAGGTGGGTGGAGCCGTCGACCAGATCGCGTTCGATCACCGCCAGCTCGGCCAGCTCGAAGGCTTCGTCGAGCAGCTCGTGAGACTGCGCGAGCTGCCGCTGCTGCGCCAGCCGCTGGGTGATGTCGGTGCCGCGCAAGAAGAGCGCATCGCCGCGCAGGGGTGTCGAGCCGCGCGCCACGTGCCAGTTGATGCTCCGGTACGTGCCGTCGGAGGCCCGCAGGCGCGTGGTGTATTCGCGATGCGAGCGGTGCTCGGCCGCGTGCGTGAGCGTCAGCGCGACGTCATCGGGGTGCACCAGCGCGAGCATGCCCATGCCGAAGTACGTGTCGCTCGACCAGCCGAGGGTCGACTTCACCGCGTCGTTCACCTCGAGCACGCGGTGCTCAGGCGTGGCCACCACGAAGAGATCGGCCGAGAGCTCGAAGAACAGCTCGAAGACGCGCAGCTCGTTGACCACCGCGAGCTCACGGCTGACGTCGAGAAAGAGGGCCACCACGTACTGCAGCTCTCCTCGAGCCGAGAGAATGGGCAACGCAGAAGCAACCAGTTCGCGGTAGTCGCCCCGAGGCAGCCAGACCGCGATCCTTCGGCGCACCACCGGTCTCTTCGAGTGGGCGGCCTCGAGTGAAGGCATCTCTTCCGGTGGGAGCGGGCTCAGGTCGGCGCGCACCAGCGAGGGGAGCAGCTCGAGCGCTTTGCGGCCCATCAGCTGTTCGGGCGTGAGGCCCAGCAGCTCGGGCGCGCCCTGGTTGAAGCGCACCACGACGCCCGCCGGGTCGTAGACGACCACCCCGTCGGACAACGACTCCATCACTTGCAGAAAGTCGATCGTCGGTTCGGTCACGGTGTTTTCACAGGTTCAGATGTCGCCCACCAACCAACCCCGGTACCGATCGCCGCCAGCCCACTGACAATCCACGCGATGGTCGAGCCGATGGCAAGGCCTCGCGCCGCATCAGCTTGTCGAAAGAAGTCTGACTCGAAGGCCGCTGCGTTCGCTTCGGCCGCCACGCTCTGCGCGCGCACGCCCAGCGCCAGGCCGGTGACGAAGGAGGCGACGGTCACGAGGCCCAGGGAAATGGGCAGCGCGCGTTTCATGAACGCCGGCCCCAGTGGTGAATCCGCGCGCGCTGCAGGCTCGAGCTTCGGCTTCCGGGGCGCATCGGGGGGGAGATCGGCGTCGGGCAGATCGCGCTCTGGCATCGGCGGCGGCGGGGCGCGCAACGCCCGTTTCACGTCGAGGAAGAACTCGACCACCTTGGGGCTGGTGTACGGCGGCAACTCGGCGCCTTCGTCGATGCGCAGCGCGGTGCGGAAATGTTCGGCTGCGAGTTTCTTCTGGCCGAGGTTGAACCTGCACAGGCCTGAGTGGAGCTCGATCTCGCGCAGCTCATCGGGCGTGCTCTTCCACTGCGTGCTGGCCTGCTTGAGCCGTTCGACACAACGCTCGAAATCGAGGTTGCCCTCGTGCTCCAGGGCCTCCGCCAGGAAGGGGTTGGGACCCGCGGCGAGCAGCAGCGCGATCAGCAGCCTCACGGCTGATCCTTGAGCGTGACGAGCAGATCGTCAGACAACTGCCAGCCCGAGAGCGTGACCGAGAAGGCCGCGCCGCCCGTGCCGTCGTAACGCACGATGCCCAACGACAGCTCAGCGGGGGGCAGGGTGGCCCCACCCGAGAGGTTGGTGGCGCGCTGGAGCACGTCGTTGATGCGCACCTCTCTCGTCGAGCCCACGCGATAGGCGACCTCGACTATCCAGTCGCCGGCACTGAAGCCCCCGTCGACTGCAAAACGCTCCACCAGCGCGGTGGACCCGACGGTCTGCGCGTCGCTCTGCACCACCAGCAGACCTGTGGCATCGAAGCCGATGCGTACGAAGGCCTGGCCCGATTGGGTGCTCAGAGAAGCGAGCGGTACGAAGCCACTGACCCAGAGCGGCGCGGCCAGCGTGATGCGCCCGCGCAGCCGGCCTTCGAGCGAGCGGGGCAGCCGGTTCACATCGACCAGCTCGGCGACGGCGGTGTCTTGCGTGTCTTGAGCGCCGAGCACGGTGGCCAGCACGCGGTTGCCGCGCGATGGGTCGATGTTGAGGGTGCAAGTGGGCTCGACCGTGGTGCCCGTGAAACCATGCAGGCGTTGTTGCCAGCGGGGCACGCCCGCGTCGGCGCCCGCATCAGCAGTGGGCAGGCCCGCGTCGAGCTCGGCCCCCGCATCGTGCCCCGCGTCGGCAACGGAAGGCTCGACACAGCGAGCGCTCACGCACGTGCGTGGTGCACGGCAGGGGTGTGACTCGTCGCACGTTCTCCCGGGAACGTCGTCGAGCTCAACCGCACACCCCCCGAGGAGCGCGAGGGTGATGGCGCTGCACAGCCGGATCACGGGCG
>JAYTAT010000478.1:0-3932 GCA_043737315.1 Archangium sp. | reverse complement strand
GCTGTGGCGCATCGAGTTCGATCTCGGCTCGAGCCTGGTGGCATCACGGGATCCGCAGTCGGCCGTGCCGCACCTCGAGCGCGCGCTGCAGCTGAAGGAGAAGGAGGTCTCGCCCGATCATCCCGAGGTGGCAATGGTGCGTTCCACGCTCGCCAACGCGTACTTCTTCGTGGGGCGCGTCGCCGATTCGCACGAGGCGTTCAGCCGTGCCCTGAGTACGCGCGAGAAGCTGTTCGGCGCCCAGAGCCCGCGGTTGATCGTCACGCTCAACAACTTCGGCGACACGCTCTCGAAGGTCGGCCGTCATGAGGAGGCATTGGCGATGGTCGCGCGCGCCGCGGTCATCGCGAAGAAGGCGTACCCCGCGGGTCACCCGTACATCGTGGCCACCACGCTCACCCATGCGGAGATCATGCTTGCGCTCGGCAAGCGTGAAGACGCACGCGCTGAGCTCGAGTCGGTGCTCACCATGCAACCGTTGCCGACCGCTCCGTATCTGGCGGAAGCGGGTGCGGTGCGGGCGTTCATTGCGCTGGGCGATGGCAAGACGGCTGAGGCGATGCGGTTCGCGTTGAAGGCGGTGGAGGCCGGGAAGCAGGTCGGTGAACGCAGCCCTGAGCTGGTGCAGCCGCTGCTCGCGCGGGGAGAGATCGAGCTGGCGATGAAAGACGACGCGGCGGCGATCAAGACACTGCAGGCGGCGTTGGCGCTGGTCGAAGAGACTCGGCCGTGGCGGGTCTCTCTTGCCGATGCCCAGTTCGCTTTGGCTCGTGCACAGGCGGCCGCGAAGGTCGAGCCCGAGCAGGTGAAGAAGCTCGCGACGGACGCTCTGGCGACCTACCGGGCCTCGGCCGGGCAGGAAGCGAAGTCGGTCAGCGTCGAGGCGTTCCTGACGGGTCGATGAGAGAGGCCCTCACCTCGCAGAGAGCCCAGACAGACGGGGTAGTCATTTCGTCTATCTGCCGGCGGAGATGTTCCAGGTCTGGTCGACGCAGTTGTTGCCACCACACAACGCGCCGCTGCAGTCAGAGCCCGAGAACGTCGCCGTGTACGTACCGACGAACGTGTTCGGCCCCCTGAAAGTGCCGTTGAGCGTGTACGTCTCTTCGCAGCCACCTGTGATGGTCTTCGAGTAGCTGAACGTGCCGCTCGGGCACATGGCGGCCGGCGTAGGCCTTTCGAGCGTGCCGCCCGGCTGGTTGGGCATCGGCCGCACGTTGGTCGAAGCACCCGACGCCTGAATGCGGAACTCCGTGACGTTGATGTCCACCAGCGGGAACCCGAGCCCGTCGCAGCAGCTGTACGCGATGGTGCCCGCGTCGAGCCGGAAGGCGCCGATGGGATTGCAGCCAGACCCCGCGTCTGCCACGCCGGCATCGAAGCCCGCATCCGGTACGCCCGCATCACAGGTGCCCATGCACATGCCCCAGAGGGTGTTTGCGCACGTTCGCATGCCGGCAAACGCGCACGTCCCGATGTCGCAAGGCTGGGTCGCTCCGTTCACACACTGTGCCGCGTTGCTCTCGTCGTTGTCGGTGACGTCCTGGCAGCCCGGGTCTTCGGGAAAGTCGACCAGGCCATCGTTGTCATTGTCGACGCGGTCGGTGCAGATCGTGGGCGGATCAGGAAACAGTTCCAGCAGACTTCGCCCCGCATCAGCGCCGTCTGAGAGTACCTCGATGAAGCCGGTACCGGTACGGGCGGTGCGCGCGTACTCGACCACCACCGCCAGCACTTCACCCGGCAACAGTCGTGCGGGCAGCGGGGGCGGCACGATGGAGAAGTTCGGGTTCCCCGATGAAACGACGCCCACGCTGCGAATGGTGAGCGCCGAGGTGCCCACGCTGCGCAGCGTCGCCGTCTTGCGCTCCAGCGGCAGGTTGCCCGGACCAAACGCCAGCGGGTTGGGCATGAACGCGAGCCGAGGCGCGATGGGGCCGCCTTTCAAGTTGACGCGCAGCGGCGTCTCCTGCCCCTCGGTGGCGATGAACGCGCCGCTTTCATCAGAGCCCGCGCCCACGGGCGTGAAGGTGACCTGCACTTCGATGAAGCCGCCGGCCTCCACGCTCATGGGCACGGTGCCCAGCTCGAACTCTGCGCTGCCCGCGGAATCGAGCGTGACCGCCACCGTCACCGGCGCTCGCCCCACGTTGTCGATGCGGAACTTGCCGCCCTTCGAGGTGCCTTCCGCCACGACGCCGAAGTCGAGCGTGTCGACCGGAATGGTCAACGACGACTGCGTCATCATCGTGATCGGTCGACCGCAATTGCAGCCCGCGGCGGTGACGACGAGAAGTGCAGCCAGGAGCGCCGGGGGGGCCAGGTGTCTGCGCATAGGGCCGTCAGTCTGGCACAGAAAGTCCGCCGGTCAGCGGCCTGGTCCGAGCAGGAACTCGAGCGCTGCCGGCAGCCGCGATGCCCAGGCGCTCTCCGTGTGCGTGGCCCCGGGCTGAACCACGTGCTTGAGCGTGTTGCCATCGACGTAGCCCACGGTGCGGTAGGCCGCCGCGAGCGCGCGCGTGTCGGTGACGCCGTCATTCGAGCTGCCGCTGTCCCCGCTGTCGACGTAGACCCGAATCGGCCGCGGCGTGCGGGTCTGCGAGACCGTGGTCAGCAACACCCGGTTGTCCCACCACACGCTGGGCGACATCGCGCCGATGAGACCGAACGTGTCGGCCTTGCGCACGCCCGCGTGGCTGCTGATGAGCCCTCCGAGTGACGAGCCGATGAGCACCGTGTCTTCACGCGAGGGCTTCGTGCGCAGTTCAAAGTCGACGCGCGGTTTGAGCTCTTCGACGAGCATGCGCAGGTAGAGATCGCCGTTGCCGCCGCCGTACATCGGGTCGGACGTCGGCGTGTATTCCGAGATGCGCGCCCCACCCGCGTTCTCCGCTCCCACCACGATGGCTTCGCGAAAGCGGCCGTCACTTGCCGCGGCGTCCATCGTCTGCGGCACACCCCAGGTCACGCCCCCAAAGGCCGCGTTGGGATCGAACAGGTTCTGCCCGTCGTGCATGTAGACGACCGGCATGCGCGCCGCGGTGTTCTCCAGGTAGGTCGGTGGCAGGTAGACGTAGATGCCGCGCGTATTGCCCAGCAACGTCGAGGTGAAGGTGGGCCAACGCCGGGTCCACTCGCCCTGGTCGCGGAAGAACCGGGGCGCCACTTCGTTTCCCGCGCCGAGGCGGCCCTTGTAGTTGGGGCCCTTCGACCAGGTGGTGTCATCGAGCAGCGGCTTCCACTCGAAATCTTCACCCAGCGTGGTGACCGAGAGCGCCCAGGTGGTGTCGTCGACCTTCACCATCGGCAGGCCGGTGTTCCAGTCGAAAGGCGGCTTCGAGCCACGGGCGAAGACGGCGCGGGTTCCCGCCGGGTACTTCACGCGCAGCACCGTGACGAGCCCTGCGTCGGGAGTGCCTGCATCGGTGATGACCCCGGCATCCAGGAAGGCACCCGCATCGAGTTCGGGCGTCGAGCCATCCACACCGCTGACGGGCGCGCCACACGCGAGCAGGAAGAGCGAGACGAAGAGAGCGGAGGAGCGCATCGAGGCGGTGACTGACACGCGTCTTCTGGAGCCGTCAATGGGCGCCAACCTGATTGCGCCGCCCCATCATCTTGATGGAACCACTCGAGCAAACGGCCGCATTGACTTGCTCCCGAGCTTGGCTTGGCACGTGCTCATCACCCGTCGTGCATTCCGAACCCAAGAAGCGCCAGACGATCGTCGCAGGGTTGCTCGCAGTGGTCTTCATCGGCGCCGGCGTCTCGAAGATCGCCGCCCTCGCGTTGCCGGCCGCGTTGTTCCGCCAGTTCGGGCTCCCGCTGTGGATGATGGTGGGTATCGGCGCAGCAGAGGTCGTTCTCGCGCTGATGTTGATCGCGCGATCCACCCGCTCGCACGGTGCCGTGGGCCTCTCGCTCATCATGAT
>JAYTAT010000477.1:0-3933 GCA_043737315.1 Archangium sp. | reverse complement strand
CGCCGGGGCGTTCAACGTGACCAGGTGGCGGCGATGATTTGCCAGCCGTCGCCGGTCTTCAGCACGTCAGCTTCGAGGGTGTAGCGGCTCGCTTCGGGCCCCGCTCCATCTCGCCCGAACAAGAAGGTGCCCTTGAAGCTGCCCTCGGTGGGTGACTTCACGCTCACTTCCAGCAGCGGGTTGAGCACCACGATCTGCTGAGCCCCGAAGAACTGCCCCAGCACCATCTGTTTGAGCTCCTGCTTCGAGAGGCCCCCGCCCCGAAAGCGGTCTGAGAGCGCCTCGGTCACGCCGGCTGCATCACGCTTCTCAGCCCTCGCCACCACCCCCGCCACGAGCGCGCGAATCTCGTCTTCGGGTGAGAGCTTCTCCTTGGGCCACAGCGCGTAGACACCCAACGCGACCAGAATGGCGATGAGCGGGCCGGCGAGCTGCCGTCCGTTCACGTCGATTCCACCACGAGCTCATCGGCATCGAGGATCTCGAGCGGGCGCATGGCCTCGCCGATCATCTTGAGCCGGCGATCGCCCAGGCCGTCGAGGTACTCGCGGATCTTCGGGTGCTGCTTGATGAGCGCCTCGAACGCGGTGCGCCCCAGAATGGCGACGGCGGTCTTCCGGCTGGCCGCCACCGTGGCCGTGGCGCGCAGGCCCTTGAGCAGCGCGATCTCACCTGCGATGTCGCCCTCACGAAGAATCGAGAGGCTGACCAGGCCACCCTCCCCGTCTTCTTTCTGCACCACCAATTCACCTGCGAGCACCAGCACCAGGCCCGTGACCGGAGCGCCTTCGCTGATCGCCTTCTCGCCCGCGGCCAGAGCCTTGAAGTCGAAGCGCGTGAGCAGCTCGAGCCTTTCTGCCTCGGGAATGATCGCGAACAACGGTGAGGTGGCGATCAGGTTTCGCGCCATGCGCTGCTGCGCGAAGATGGCCAGGACCGCGGGCACGGAAGGATAGGTACGTGCGATCTGGTTCAGATCCTCCCGCTGAATCTCGAGCAGGTCGCACGCGCTGACCGCGGTGATGGTCGACGTGGGCGCCGCGCCCGTGAGCATGGAAATCTCGCCGAAGATCGAACCGCCGCCGAGGAAAGCGAGGGTCTTCGCTTCGCCTTCGACCTGCCGGCTCACTTCGGCTTTCCCAGCGACCAGCACGAAGATGCGATCGGTGGTCTGGCCCTCGGTGCAGATGACCTCGCCCTCCTTGAGTTCCCGGTAGTCGAGCAGCTCGACCAGGTCGACGAAGGCATCACGCTCGAGATCGGCGAACAGCGGCAGCGGCGGGCGCGCTCCGGGGTCGGTGGTGGCGCTCGAGTCGACGGCGCCCAGCACGCTGATCGCCTGGTCGGAAAGGTCAGACCCCTGGAGCGTCATCAGATCGAGGTCGGTCTTGCCGTCGTACATGCTCTCGGGCGGCAGCGGCGGGGGTCCACCGGCACGGCCACCGACCACGCGGGCGGCGCGAGCGTGAATGCGGGTGAGCGTCTCGCGAATGCGCTTCTCCCGCGGCGCCATGGGGAGCGCCTGCAGGCAGGCCGCGATGGCCGACAGCAGGTAGTCGCGCTTGAGCAGGCCCTCGGCGCACGCGTGCAGCACGGCCACCGCGCGTTCGGCCTCGCCCATCTTCTGGTAGCAGCGGGCCGCGAGCATGCGGGCGCGGTGATCAGAGGGCTGCCGGTGCACGGCTTCCGCGAACACGCCGAGCGCGCGCTCCCATTTCTGGTCTTCGACGAAATCCAACCCCAGCTCACGAAGCGATTGACTCATTGGGTGACCTTCGGTGGAAAACGTCAGGGCGCCATGGCGGCGAGCTGGTTCTTGGCCTTCTCGTGCACGGTGGAACCGGCGTCGGTCACCTGCACCACGATCTTGAACTTGCGAATGGCGTCGCGCGGGTCACGGTCTTTGATCATGTACGCGGACTGGAAGAGGTCGTCGGCCTTGCCCTGCACGTCATCGAGGCCGGCGCGCGCCTTGGAGTCGTTCGGATCGAACTTCGAGGCGTCCCTGAACATCTGCCACGCGGTCACGAGGTCGTCGCGCAGCAGCGCTTCTTTGCCGGCCACGACCGCCGCGGCGCCGATCTTGTCTTCCAGCTCCTGGCCGTACTTGTTCGCGCGCAAATTCATCTGCCCGTAGAGCCCGTGGGCCACCCGCAGCGGCTTGGCGGCCTGGGCCAGCGAGCCCTGGCGGAACTTCTTCATGCCCTCGTCGTAGTTGCGGCCGAAGTTGGGAATGAGGCCCTGGAGCTTCTTGGCCCTCTGGTAGATCTCCTTGTCGTTGGCGAAGGCATCCATCACGCGGGCGCACTCGCTGGCCGCGCGGTCCCACTCACCGCCGCCGAACTTGCGCTCCACCACCACCATCGCCTCGTTCATGCCCTGCTCGCGGCGCTCCTTGGCGGAGGCGGCGGCATTGCGGGCGGCGGCGGCTGAATCTTTCGCGTCGAGCAGCTTCTGTTCTTCCAACTGGCGCTCGTAGGCGGCGATGGCCTCGGCGGGCGGGCCCTGCTTTTCCACGGGCAGGCTGCGCACCAGATCCTTCGCGGCCTCGATTTCACTGGCCGCGATGAACTCGTCGATCTTCTCGAGCTTGTAGGCGATCTCAGCGTCATCGAGCGCCGCGCGCATCTTGAGCCTGGCCTCTTCACTCTTCACGCTGCCTTTGCCGGTCTTCTCGAGCGCCTTCTTCGCGTCTTCGAAGCGCTTCTCGTCGATGGCCTTCTTCGCCTCGTCGAGGCCGTTCATGAAGGTCAGCTCTTCCCTGGCCTGGGCAGCGAGCCTGGTCTTGTCGACGCCCGGCTGGAGCTTCTCGGCTTCGGTGACCAGGCGGACCACGCGCTCGTAGTCGCCATCACGGGCGGCATTGCGGGCCTCTTGCATCTTCGAGTCGGCAATCGCCTTTGCGGGATCGACCGGCGCGGGCGGCGGGGGCCTCAGCGCGATGCCCCCGATGAAGATCAGCAGCACCACCGCCACCAGCGCGACGATGCCGTAGCGCATCGGGGGCGGGAGCGACTTGAACTTGGCCGCGAAGCCACCATCACCACCCGCCGTACGCGAGGTGCGCACGGGACGAACGCGGCCACCGGGCTTCTTCTGAGGTTCGGCCTTCTCTTCGCCTTCGGCCCCTTCACCTTCCGTCTCGGCCTCTTCACCGTCGGCGACCACCGCCTTCTTCTGGCCCGTCGCCTTTTTTTCGGCGGCAGCGGCCTTCTTCTCGTCTTCCTTTTTCTCGTTCTCTTCGCGGGCCTTCTTGAAGGCGGCCAGCTCGTCGACGAAACGAATCTTCGTCTTGCCGATGGCGATCTCGTCACCGTGTTCGAGCTTCTTCTCAGCGACCTTGACGCCGTTGACCTTGGTGCCGTTGCCTGACCCGCAGTCTTTCAACAGCACGCCGTCGTCGCCGTAGATGAGCTCGACGTGGCGCCGCGAGACGGATTGGTCGCTCAGCAGCAGGTCGACGCCGGGCGTACGCCCGATGACCATGCGCACGCCCCTGAACTTCTTCTTCTTGCCCGCATCGGGGCCCGCGATGATCTCCAGCTTGAGCGGGGGGCCTGCGCGGGTGGCGTTGGCGTCGTCAGCGCCTTCTTCATCGTCACTGCCGCCACCGGCCGGTGTTTCAGTCTCGAAGGCAGGCAGGGCCCTGGTGCGCGAGCCGATCTCAGGATCGAGGGCCTCGAGGCCATCGCCGTCGAGGCTCACGTCACCGGCCAGCCCCTCTTCTTCTTCCTCGTCTGCCGCCTGGTAGTTCTGGCCAGTGCGGTACGAGCCTTCGTCTTCAGAGACAGCGGGCGCCTTGGCGCGGGCCTGGGTCTTGTTGTTCTGCTCCGGGTCTTTCGCGCGGATCTTCTGCTTCGCCAGCGGGTTGGGGGCCCGGGCCTGGGTGGAATTGTTGACCTCGGGATCCTCGGCGACGGGGTTGGCCACACG
>JAYTAT010000476.1:0-9643 GCA_043737315.1 Archangium sp. | reverse complement strand
GATCGATCGGCACCCCGGGTTGGTCGTCGCCTTTGAGCAGCCCGCCCTCGACGAAGAAGACCCCCGGATTGCCGGGCCGGCTGCGCAGCGCGATGCCCGGCACCAGACCCGAGCCGTCGTTGTTCCGCGAGGTGTTCACCAGCAGCGGCACCGAGCGCACCAACCCATCGGGGTCGGGAATCAACTGCATGCTGCCGGCAGCCACCTCGGGCATCAGCAGCGCCGGCACGGGCGCGTCGACCGCACCTGCCCGGGGCGCCAGATCGGGGTTGAAGCCCTGTACTTCCACGTGCGCCAGTCTCTGCAGCAGCACCTCAGCGGTCAGCTCGGCCGCGTCATCGGCCGGCGTCAGGCTGCGGCTCTGTGGGGTGCCCTTGAGCTCGAGCGCGGTCGCCAATTCCCGCGTGTGCGCCTCGCTCGTCGAGCCTGCCCATACCGTCAGCTTGCTGCCGCCATTGACCACATACGCGGTGGTGCGCTGCAACAGCACCTTGCGCACCCACGGCAACACCTCGGGCTCCTTGTTCACTTCAGCCACACGGAGGAGCAACGGCATCAACGGTCGATCGGGCGCCCGGCGCGTCTCACGGCGCCACTCGAAGCCGAGCACCACCTTGCCCCCGAGCATCCGCAGCCGCTCGGCAAAACGTTGGTCGTCGGTGCGCACATCTTCGCCCCGGCACGCCGAACATTGGCGCGGTGAGACGTCGGCGAACGACTCATCGATGAACACCATCGAAGCGCCTTCGCGCACGGCCTGGTCGGCGACGGCGCCCAGCAGCTCGCGGGGCCAGGGCCGCATGGCCCACTCGGGGTGGTCCGAGGCCCGCGCGTTCGAGAGCGTGTCTTCGTCGACGTTGATCAGCACCACGCCGTCGGCGCGCTCATCGTTGCGGCCCAGCTCACGTGATCGCCAGTCGACGGTGCGCGCCTCGACGTGCTCGAGCCACAGCCGGGGATACACGTGCCAACGCGGTTCGCCCTCGAGTTCCCGTCGATCGACGCGAAAGAACGCCGCGCCACCGAGAAGGAAGCCGATGACCGTGGCCCACAGAAACGCCACTCCGAACTTCTGAACGAAGCGCATTCCTGCGCTCTGGAGAGGGTTGGTCGCCACGTTCGGAAGACTATGCAGCGCGGCACGTCAACACGTCACTCACAATCACCTGCCTACCCATCGCGGCGCTCTTTCTCTTCGCCGGGTCGGGCCAGCGCGCGGCAAGACGTGACTGATGAGGGGACCATCGGGCATGGCGTGGCCACTCGACGACTTGGTACCGCGAGCAGCGCTGGCTGAGGTGGCCGGGGCTTCTGATTCAACGGAGTAGGCTCAGCTGAAAGCGAGCTCTCATCGTCGGCCCGGCTCTCGCGCGTGCTCACTGTCACCTCCGGGTCTACGCTGCGTTTCATGTTCCTTCTTCACGTCGCGGGTCGAGGCGTCGATTTGCGGCACGAGTGGTTCGACACCAGCCACCCCGCGTTCGAGGGGCTCATCACAGATCCGTACACGCTGCCCCCCCGGGCTCGCTGGTTTTTGAAGCCCATCAGCATTGGCGACAGCCCGTGGGACGACCTTTCGCCGCCAGGGTTGCGCCCGACGATTGCGCGGCTCGAGCAGGCCCGCCCAGGCGAAGTGCGGGTGCGTGCGATCGACCCGACGGTCGAGATCTTCGTCGAGGGCGCGCGCGTGCTCGAGACGCTGCCTTTGCCCGTAGGCGGGCGGCTCAGCTTCGAGGGCTACACGCTGCGCCTCGAGCGAGCGGCTCCTCTCCCCGCGGCGCAGTGCGAGCGCCTCGCGAGGCTGGCACCCGGTGACGACGTGGCCTGGCGCGTCTTCGCGGACGAGGCGGAGCAATCGGGCCGCCCTGACCTCGCGGAATGGATGCGCCTGGAGCGCTCGGTGACCAACGCAAACCGCGAACAGCTGGCCCGCGTCGGTGCGACCCTGACGCCTTCTGAACGAGCCACGGTGGGAAGCGCCAAGGTTCTCGGCTGCACAACTCGCCGTTGCCCCGGTGCATGGAATGCGCTGAGCGTCACAAGCGAGCCCCGGTTTCGCGATTGCGCGCGCTGCAAGATGTCTGTTCCGTGGTGCGCGCAGCTCAGTGAGGCCGAATCGTTCGGGAAGCGTCGGTTGCCGGCGGTACTCGATTCGGGTCAAGAGCCTCCAACCCGCTGGCCTCCTCCTCTCGCGATCGGTTAGGCCCTTCGACTTCGTTGATTCGGAAAGCCCGATGCAGTGACATTGGGTCGTTGAATCAGATGGCACTGACCCCGTTTTTGCGCGCGCACTCGAACTCGAGCCGAACATGCGCAAGTCGATGGTGGTGGCCGTGGCGGTGCTGACCGGTTGTGGCATGTCGATGAACGACCACTGCGCGACCTGAGTGGTGACACCCATGGGGCTGGAGGTCAGGGCGTCGAGCGCTCGGGTCTTCTGGTGGCAAGAGAAGCGCCTGGCAGCCTTCGGCACCCGGTGACCTTTTCGGCGAGGCGCAAGAGCGTTCGGCTCGCAAACGCCAGTCCGGTCTTCTGAACGAAGCGCATTCCTGCGCTCTGGAGAGGGTTGGTCGCCCCGTTCGGGGGACTGTGCTGCGCGGCGCATGAACCCGTCACTCACGATCACTCGCCTGCCCATCGCGGCGCCCGTTCTCTTCGCCTTGTCGGGGTGTGACCTGCAAGAGATCGGCAACCAGGCCACGGCGAAGACGGTGGCGGTCGAGGTGAAGGGCGGGGCCATCGCGGGCAACGGGTTTGACGCAGGCCTGACGGGCTTCGACGTGGGTCTGTTGAACCTCGCCCTCGCCTTCTTCGGCAAGCGCCAGCTCGTGGCGCAGACCTGCACCGCGCTCGTCGCGCTGGGTGATGCGCACGTGGGCGCAGGCTCGAAGGCCGACGCGAAGGCGAGCTGGGAACGCGCGCTGGCCACGCCACTGGGCAAGCGAGACATGAGCCTCCTGGCTGATCTCGAGCAGCGCATCTCTGACCTCGAGGACTCCTGAGTGCTGCCGCGTGAAGCGTTGAAGGAAGCCATTGCAGGTTGGCGCAAGACGAAGAACCCACGCTTCGCGGTCGTCGCTGATTGGGCCACGGCCCGCGCGCTGGCTGCGGAGCCACCTCGCCCCCTCGTCGGCAAAAGCAAGAAGCAGGCTGACGTCGAGGCCTGGATCGAGTTGCTCGAGGAAGGTGACGCGCTCGATCTTCCCCGTCTGTTGGGGACCGTCGGTGGCGGCACGTCCGCGATCGCCGCCGAGCGCCTGGCGATGCTCTCGAAGCTGAACGATCCGCGCGTCACCACCGGGGTGTTGGCGCTGCTCATCGCGCCGCCCTACCGCGCGAGAACCGCGCTGAGGTTCTTCCGCGCCTGCGTGAAGGTGCTGCAGGACTCGGGCGATCCACGGGTGCGAGCAAGGCTCGAGGAGCTGGCTGCCCGCTACAAGAGCATCCTCGAGACGAGCGTCGGTGATGACGTCACCGCAATTCTCCGTCGCGCGGCCCTCTCGCTCGATCAGGTCGAGCCCGCACCGCTGCCTGCAGCCCTGGAGAAGAAGTGCGCAGCGCTCGAGGCGTTGTTCGAGGTGGAGCGTCGGCAGTCTGAACGTGGCGCGGTGAAGCAGAAGGCCGCCAAGTACGACGACGACGCGTTGCTCGCGGCGATCTACGCAGCGCCCGACGACGACTCGCCGCGAATGGTCTTCGCCGATGCGCTCACGGAGCGCGGTGATCTGCGCGGAGAGTTCATCGCGCTCCAGCTCGCCCGCGCGAAAGGCAAGGCCACGCCCGCGCAGCTCACCCGCGAGCGCGAGCTCTGCGTCGATTCCAAACGTCGCGCGGCCTGGAGTCTTCCCCTCTCCCAGGGCAGCACGTGTCACGTGGCGCGCGGGTTTCCGGATTCGATGATCGTCGAGCCGCGGACCTTCAAGTCGATCGTCGGGATCGCTGCTGCGCGTACGCTCGACAGTGTCTCGGGCTTCGAGCGCGAGGTCTCGGTCAAGCAAGCGAAGACGTTCCTGCAACACGAGAACGCCGCACGCGTGCGGGAGATCGGCGGCCTGACGGAAGAGCTCTTTGGGGCGCTCGAGACGCTTCCGTGGCGCGCAGTGGGGCTCGCCTTCCTGCCCACCGCAGAACAACTCAGCCGCATGCCCAACCTGCGCGCGCTGTCACTTTCGGACGCGAGCCTGTGGACCGCGCGCGGGACCGGCCTCCCAGAAGAGACGTTCGAGGGCCTGACTTCGTTGGAGAAACTGGTGATTTGCGACCTCACGGGCACCGGTCAGGTGCTCGCTCATCTGACCGGACTCGTCGAGCTTGAGGTGCTCGACTGGGCCCCCGACGCCGACTGGGCGAAGCAACTCGGAAAGCTGCCGAAGCTGGAGCGCCTCGACCTGGGCTCCAACGCGACAGCGAAGCAGGTCGCCGGGCTGCAGCTGAAGTCGCTCACGCTGCACTTCACCCCGGACTTCAAGCCCAACGCGCTCATCGACGCGCTCCCGAAGCTCGAGGAGCTGCGCGTCGACGATGGTGACCACCGTGCGATGGCGAAGCTCCTCGCGTCCTCGCGTTTGAAGCAGCTGCGCTTCGCGTCGGTGGGCAACTTCGAGCTCACGAAGCCGTGGACGCCCGAGGGAACGCTCGAGCTTCGCTCGTGGGACGGGAAGGATTACGAAAAGCACGCGAAGACGATGGCGCTGTTGCCTGAGGGGTGCGTGTCGAAGGTTTCGCTGCGGCCTCTCATCGCAGATCCGTGGACTCCAGCGGGACCGCCTCCGAGTAACGCTGCGGTCAAGGCGATCCAGGCTTCGACGAAGATCCCCGTCGAATTGGTCTGGTGTTGATCAGCACCACGCCGTCGGCGCGCTCATCGTTGCGGCCCAGCTCACCTGATCGCCAGTCGACGGTGCGCGCCTCGACCTGCTCGGGGATACACGTGCCAACGCGCTTCGCCCTCGAGTTCCCTTCGATCGACGCGAAAGAACGCCGCGCCACCGAGAAGGAAGCCGGTGATCGTGGCCCACAGAAACGCCACTCCGAACTTCTGAACGAAGCGCATTCCTGCGCTCTGGAGAGGGTTGGTCGCCCCGTTAGAGGGACTATGCTGCGCGGCACATGAACACGTCACCCACGATCACCCGGCTGCCCATCGCGGCGCTCATTCTCTTCGCCCTGTCGGCGTGTGACCTGCAGAAGATCGGCAACCAGGCCACGGCGAAGACGGTGTCGGTCTCGACCCTGCTCACGACGCCGGCGGTCGAGGTGAAGGGCGCGGCCATCGCGGGCAACGGGTTCGACGCAGGCCTGACGGGCTTCGACGCGGGTCTGTTGAACGACGCGGGGGTGTCCTTCGGCGACGCGGGCTTCACGATTCCTGCGCAAAACCTCGCCTTCGTCTTCTTCGGCAAGCGCCAGGGGGAGAACCCTGATTCTGCCCCGGTGGGTACGGCCGGCGCATTGGCGAAGTTGATCGAGGTCGGCGGGCCCACCTTCACGCTCGATGATCAAGGCAGCGGCACGTACGCGCTCTCACCCGATGCAGGCTTCGTGTACCGGGCCAACGCGACGTACCAGTTCGAGTTTCAGCTCGCGGCGCAGACCTACACCGCTGAGGTCGCGCAGGTACCCTCGAAGGAGAACATTCCCGAATTCCACCCTGCCGCGGGCTTCGTCGAGCTCAATGCGGGCGAGGCGATGACCTTCATTCGCCCCGACCCGCAGCAGGGCATGAACCGCAACTTCGGCTTCGTGAACGTGATCCCCATCAGCAACCAGGGCGCGCAGGGAAAGCCTACGTACACGAACATTCCCACCACGCCGCTGGGCTTCCTCAAGCTGCTGATTGCGCCCACCGATTGGATCGGCACGCGGGTGGAGATCCCCGGCACCGCTTTCCCCAACCCCGACTCGAACTACATCGTGGTGCTGCAGAGCGCGAAGCTGGGCGGGCCGAAGACCGACAACCTGTTCAGCGGCTCGGCGATCCTGGCGGGCACCGCTGACGTGGCGATCATCAAGACGCGCAAGTAGTCATTCGCGGACGAGCTCGAGCTCGAGCTTGCCGGCCAGCTTGTGCGAGAGCAGCAGCCCGGTGATTCGCTCTGCTTCGGTGTGGGTCAGCACGTTTCGAAAGCCGTCACCGTCTTGCACTTCGGCCTCGAGCACGGCGCCACGCGAGATCCACCGCAGCCAGGTTTCATCAGGCAGGGCCATGGGCAACATGCCCTTCACCGGCCACACCTCGTCGAGCCCCGAGAGGGTCTCACAAAGCGTCGAAGCCTTCGGGCGCAGCTCGCTGACGCCCTCATCGGCGTAGAGCACCGGAGGGGTGGCCATCGCGTCATCCGTCGAGTCGTCGAACAGAAAACCATACCGGCTGGGAATTCGCCCACTCAGTGCGTACAGGGCGATCACGCTCTCGTCTTCACCCAGCCGATGCGCATGAAGAATGCGCCGCTCACCGGCCAGCACCCGAATCATCAACCGGAACACCGGGCGCACCGTGGCGGCTTGCCTTGCCACGCGCACTCGCAGCTCTTCGCGTATTTTTTTCAGCTCGTTCACGAAGGCCTGCTCGGCGGATCGCGAACGTTCATTCAACTGCAGCTGCGCTGCGGCGAGCTTCTCTGTCGCTTCCCTCAGGAACACCTCGAGGGCATTCGTCTTCGCGAGGCCCGCTTCCCCCACGCCTGGCGAAACGCCTGCGGCCTTCACGGCGCCGAGCAACAGGCTGCCCTGCTCTGACAAGCGTTTTCGCTCTTCTTCCCACCGTCGGCGAGCGGCACGGTGGGCGTCCTGCAATTCGGCCCACGCGCCGTAGGCCACCTCGAGAGTCTCCACCGATCGCGCGCGGAGCAGGGCCTGCGCCCCCAGCACTTCGGGGTCAGGCCCAAGCTCTGCGGCTTCGATCAACGCACCAGAAACCAGCGCCGGAAAATCAACCGGCGTGTCGCGCGGGAGCCCCTGTTTCTTGATCACGCGGTGGTGGTGCGGGCCTCGGGGGCCGACGACCTGGGCTCGGGCGCGCCATTGCTGCCCTTGCCAAGCCGTTCCTTGAGGTCTTCACGCAGCTGGCGGCCGGGCTTCGGAGCGAGCATCAGCCCCAGGCCCACGCCGAGCAGCACGCCCGCGCCAAAGAGCGCCAGCGTGGGCATCATCTTCTCGACGGAAGAGCGGCGCGATTCGAGGCCCATCATCTCGAGGATGTCGTCCTGGTCCACATCGGGGAGGTTGTTCTTGAGTGATCGCCACATGGTGAGTCTCCGTTTCCGAGAAAAAGAAGCAGGTTACTTGTTCTTGCCATTCGCCAGCACGCCGTCGATGGCCGCTTCGGCGACGTCGAGCAGACGGTCTCGCACCTGAGGGATCGCGGCGAGCTTCATGCCCAGGCGAATCAGGCGGCCGGTCATGGGCGTGAAGAGCCCCCCTCCCACGATGTACCCGACGCCCAGCGCAGCGCCGATCATCGCGTAGGGCGCCTTTTCCACGTTGTCCGAAAGCCCCACTGCGTCCGACAGGCCGTTGAGCGCAGAGTTCGCGTCTTTGGCCAGCTCGGTGACGGTGGCCATGACCTGCGGAGGAATCGTCTCTGAAGGAACGTTTTGGTCAATCATCGGCGTGACGCCCACTTTCCAAAGAGAAAACCGATGGCGGCCGCACCCAACAGCGTGCTGCCCGGGTTCTTTCGAACGAAGTCTTTGACCCGTTCGTTGACCTGCTGCAGCTGCGCGGTCGCCTGCTCGAACTGCGGCCCGAGGCGCTCCTGCAGGTTACGCAGTGGGTCTGCTTCGGTCTGGTTCTGGTCTTGAGGCGGGGGCTTGGGCATCTCGGGCCTCTGTTGCGTGGCTTGGGTCATTTTCGTCGCCGTCCTTTCATCACTTCCGGAAGAAAAACCTGGAGATCGCGTACCCGACCAGAAACGCACCACCGATCGTCGCCACCGGGTGCCGCTTCACGACTTCTTTCCAGTGGATCATCGGTGCGAGCGACCGCTGAACGACGTTGAGCTTGTTGATCAGCCGCTCACGGGCGATCACGATCTGGGCCCGGGCGTCATCTGCCGGGCTTTGTTTCATGATGGCCTGCGGCGGGGCTTTGATGAGCGAACTCATGACCGTTCCTGACTTCGGGGAGGCAGCACCATCGCTCTCGAGGTTTCGAGTTCGAGCACGGTGGCGTTCATCATCTTGCGTTTGGAGAGTTGATTGGCAGCGATCGCAATTCCGATGCCGCTCGCGGCGAGGTTGACCAACCCCACCAGCATGAACGCCCACGACTCGCCCACGAAGCGCCTCAATGAGAGCGCCAGCGCGATGCACATGAAGCCGTAGCCCACGAGGATCAGAGGGGTGAAGGCGGCGATCACCCCCACACGAACGCCGATGAAACGTGCGTCTTCTTTCACTTCCAGGCGCGCCAGGCGCACGTGTTGCGCCACCAGCTCGCTGAAGGCGTCGACCAGCTCTCGAAGGGGATTGACCTGAGCCATGCACCCCACCTTACACGTACGGGCCGGTGCGCATTGCCGATGAAAGACACGACGCGTTCGCGTACTTTCGCCGCCATGATCCCCATTCTTACGACGCTGTGCGTTCTTGCTGCCGCGCCTCCCGCAGGGCTCCAGCCGAAGAACCGGCCGTACGACGCGCAGCACTACAAGCTCGAGGTCCGGCAAGGTGAAGGGGGCGTGTTCACCAACACGCTGACCGCCACGCTCAAGGCCACCAGGGCGCTGCCTGAGATCGAGCTCGACGCGTACGATCTGAAAATCCAGTCGGCGAAGGTCGATGGCGAGACCGCCGAGTTCAAAGAGACGTATGCGCCCGAGTCGAAGACCGGCGTGCTCAAGATCAAGCCGAAGAAGGCGATCGCCGCAGGCAAGGACACCGTGGTCGAGATCACCTACCAGGTGACCGCGGGCGTCGCGAACGCAGGCCTCTTCACCGCAACCGAGCCCGACGTGGCCAACGCCCTGCCCGGCTTCTTCACGCACCTCGAGCCGAACTACGCGCAGCGCTTCATGCCGGTGAACGACACCCCGGCCGACAAGGCGACCAGCGAGATCCTGGCGATCGTCGATGGCCGCTACACGGTGGTCTCCAATGGGCGCAAAGAGAAAGACGAGACCTTCTCGGAAGACGGCAAGAACCTGCGCCGCGTGTCGTGGAAGCAGGAGCAGGCGCACAGCCCGTACCTGATCGCGCTGGCGATAGCGCAGCTCGAGCCGGTGCTGGTGAACGAAGACATTCCCTCGACGCTCTGGGTGCCACCGGGCTCGAAGGATCGCGCGTTCGTTGCGGCCGACGTGCTCAAGGGTCTCTACAACTTCGAGGTCGGCTTCACCGGCACGAAGTACCCGTTCTCCAAGCTCGATGTGGTGGCGGTGCCGCGTTTCTATTGGGGCGGCATGGAGAACACCTCGGTCATCTTCGAGCGCACCTCGGCGTTGCTGGTGGATCACAAGAACGATCAGACTGCGCGCAGCCAGATCGTCGGCCTGCTCGCGCACGAGATGGCGCACCAGTACTTCGGCGGCTGGGTGACCTGCGCCTGGTGGGATGAGATCTGGCTCAACGAAGGCTTCGCCACGTACCTGGGGAACGCGGCGACCGACGACTACAACGACAGCGACGAGGTCGAGATCGCCCGC
>JAYTAT010000475.1:0-9648 GCA_043737315.1 Archangium sp. | reverse complement strand
CCGCCTTTGCGTTCGGAGCGCGATGAATGCGGTAGGCGATCTCGATTCCATCGACGCCCTCGAAGGAACCGGCCTGCCCGGAATTCCAGAAGTCACGCAACGAATCGGCGCGCACGTCGTTCCATCGGCTCAGCAGCGTCGACTCGGTGCTGAAGGCAGCTTCGGTCGGGCTGGAGCGCGACTCGAAGTCGAAGGCGGGCTCTTTCGAGAGGGGCGAGGGTGCGCG
Organism: Archangium sp.; assembly: GCA_043737315.1. GTDB lineage: Bacteria > Myxococcota > Myxococcia > Myxococcales > Myxococcaceae > Archangium_A. Next base: position 9,422 of record JAYTAT010000475.1, on the reverse strand, counting down.
GCAACCAGCGCAGGTCAACAGGCTCACCACGGCAAGACGGACAATCATGCGGCGTACCCTGACACAGACAAACTGACATGCTGCTGAGCCAAATGATTCGACTGGTGCTGGCGTTCGCCCTGATTTCTTCCGTAGCGGCACCAGCGCAGACCTGTGAGCGCCCCTCGGGTGCGTCTGCGCAGGGTGTGGCGGGCCTGAGCGACGAAGCGAGATTGTCCTTCCTCTCCAAACTTCTCCTGGAAGAGAGCGTGCGCGCGCACAACTGGGTGCTCGCGTGGGGCGCGATCTTCGGCGGGCTCGGCGTCGGCCAACTCGCGTTGAGGCCGCTGTTCACGGTCGAGGAGCAGCCCGATTGGTACTGGGGCGCTGCCGGCACCGGAGTGGGCCTGGCCTTCACGCTGCTGGGCAGGCCCGAAGTGCTCGAGGCCGGGCCGCAGTACGCCCAGAAGGTGAGCACCGTCGGTGCCGATGACCGATGCGGCCTCATCGCTGAAGGTGAGCGGCTGCTCGGGCGCGGTGCCAACGCGGAAGAGGCGGGGTTCGCCTGGTACCTCCACGTGGGCAACGTGCTCTTCAACGTGGGGCTCGGGTTGGTGCTCGGCCTCGGCTACAACCACTGGCGAGCCGCCGTCATGAACTTCCTGATTGGCACGGCGGTCGGTGAGGCGAACATCTTGAGCGCGCCCGCGCATCTCATCTCGGGGTGGAAGCGGTATCAAAAGGGCGGCTCACCCGAGAAGGTCAGCGTTCACGTCATTCCCACCGCGGGCCCAGGCGTCGGCGTGTTGATGACCTTCTGATTCTAGATCCAGAACGAGATGCGCCGGGTCGCCGGCTCGGGCCCATCACCTTCACCGCCACTGCGCAGCCAACCGCGTACGTCTTCGATGTCGGCGTGCGGCAGGTCAGCCTCGGTGCTGGTGAAGTCGAGGCCACCCTTCGCGTGCGTCAGGCCTTCACGCTGAATGCGCATGATGTCGACGTCCTGCGTGATGACCTGGGTGGTGTACCACTTCATGAATCGGCGCAGCCCGCGGGCCAGCAGGTTGCCCGGCACGTCGAAGGGCAAGCGGTACGAGATCGACGTGAACACCACTGAGTCCAACGGCCCCACCGGAGTCACCTGGCTCGAGATGACGTACCCGCTGCGTTGCCCCCAGAGGTAGTCGACGCGGGTGACGTTCGGCATGAAGAAGTGATCCGTGTGCGTCATCGGCTCGCCCGTGGGGTTCATCAAAAAACCCGCGCCGGTGAGCTCGTCATGCTGCTGCTCGTAGGTGACCTGCACTTCGCCATTTCGACGCGCGACCGTGGCCGGCACCTCGCGCCGCTTCCGGTTTCTGAACCAGCCCTCGTGCACGAACACCGTGTGCGGCACGTCCATGAAGTTCTCGACGAGGTTGGTCACCCCGTTCGGGAAACGCGTCACCATGAAGTAGACGGTCCACCCCGGCTCGCCGAACTTCGGCACGCGGAAGGGCTCGCGCCGCGCGGTCTGCCCCATGAAGACGAAGACGAGCCCGTCCTGCTCCTTCGTCGAAAAGCTGCGCACCTTGCCCACGTCGCAGGGTCGAAGCGCGAGCCCCGCCCCCAGGTCGCCACCCTGCTGCGACGGACCCATCGAGGGGATCTCCACGCAGGCGCCCGAAGGGTCGTAGACCCAGCCGTGGTACGGGCAGCCCAGCTTGCCCTCGAAGCAGTCACCCGCCGACAGCCGCGCGTTGCGATGCAGACACCGATCGAACAACACCGCCGGCTTTCCATCTGCACCGCGGAACAACGCGAGTGGTGTGCCGAGGATGGTGCGGGAGAGCACCTGCTTCTCTTTGAGCTCAGAGGAAAGACACGCCACGTACCAGAAGTCTTTGAGCGCGCCGCAGCGCTCGAGGTCGGCCTCGGCTTCGAGATCGATGCGCCGCTCGCCCGCTCGTGGATCGGGCTGCTGCGGTGGGGTTCTCCACTTCATCGTGCGCCGGCCGCCTCGAGGCACGCGCTCGAACCGCCGCGCATCGGTGGATCGAAGCAGACCGGTTTGCCCGGGCCTGACGTGTCGCACGAGCCATCAGGCGTCTTCGCGCACGCCACCTCGGCGCCCGCTTGCGCGCAGTGGTAGCCGCAGAACACCAGGCCCGACTGGCGCACGCACTGGGCCTTCGTCGTCGACGTGCCCTTGGCGCAAATGACGTTCTTCTCGGGGTCGAAGCAGGTCGGAGAACCACCGCCCTCCGCGCAGGCCCCGAACGGCGTGCGCGCACAGGCGAGCTGGTTGTTGAAGGCGACGCACCCGTATCCGCACGCGACCTGCCCCTCCTGCGCCTTGCACGAGGGCGCGGGCACCGACTTGCCGAACACGCCATACACCTCGGGAGGTGGATCGAAGCAGGTGATGCTCCCGTACTGCCGGGTGCAAACCCCAGAAGGCGTCGACGCGCAGGCCACCTTCACCGCTTCTTTTTTGCAGTCGTAGCCGCACGCGATGTTGGTGCCGTCGGTCTCGCAGGTGGGTTTGGGCACCGCGCCGCCCCACACTGCCGCCAGCCACAGCGGCGGGTCGAAGCAGACCACCCGGGCGCTGTTCTTGGCGCACACGCCTGAGGGGGTCTGAGCGCACTGCGCCTGCACTCCATTTTCGGCGCATTCATAGCCGCAGACCCGGGTGCCGCCGACCGTGACGCACTTTTGTGGCCCTTGAGTGAGCACGGCCAGCGTTGCGAGCGTGAGGAGCATGGGCAGACTCTAGCGCCCCCTCGGGTGGAGACGACCTCATCGTGTCGCCCGCGTTGGTCAGCGAACGATGAGCACGCCCACGGGACTGCCACCGCCCACCTGATTGCACGCGAAGACCAGCCCGATGCTGTGGCGCAGGTAGTAGCGCCCCGCCGCGGCCGGAGCGACGAAGGTGAAGTTCGCCGCGACCGAGGTCCCCGGGAAGGCTCCGCCCGCGTACAAGCCGGTGCACCACACCTGGCCGACCGAATCGACGCTCAGCTGGGGCACCAACACGCACATCGGGCAGTAGCCTGCGCCGGTGCTGCGCCACGTGTGCACGGTGGAGGTCACGGTGATCGTCTGGCCGGGGCTCGCGATGACGTACGGCGAACCGAGGGCCTGCGCTGTGGAGCTCATGCGCAGATTTTCGACGTAGCCGCCGAGGTCCACCGGCGCCGCGTTGATGTTTCGGTCCAGCCGGTGCTCGTCGGGCTCGCGGCCACCGTCAAGGAAGCCCGCGAACCAGCGCAGGGTGCCCGCATCGACGTTCGCGACCACCAACGGGGTCGCCGCGCTGCGGGTCGTGCCCGCGTCGACGACGGGGGCCGTGCCGTCGAAAGTGTAATGGATGAAAGAGCCCGGCTCGAAGCCGACCAACACCGTCTCGGTGCGCGGGCGGGTCGCCCCCAGGGCCACGTCGTCACCGACGCCTCCGGCGAAGCTCGCAATGAAGGCGCCGCAGTTGCCTGCGATGCAGGCCGAACCCGAAGCGCAGCGGCGATTGCACGCGCCGCAGTTGGCCTGGTTGGTCAGCAACGCCGTCTCACACCCATTGGCCGCGCGTTGATCGCAGTCGGCGAAGTTCGTGCTGCAGGCCGCAAAGCCGCAGCTCCCGGTGGTGCAGCTCGGGCCGGTGGCGTTGGCAGGGGCGCACGCACTGCCGCACGCGCCGCAGTCGGTCAGCGAGGTGAGCCGGGTCTCGCAGCCGTTGGAGTTCAAGCTGTCGCAGCTGCCGTACCCCGCGGCACACGAGGCGAAGGTGCACGAGCCCATCACGCACAGTGCGCGCGTCGCCTGCAGGGGCGCGCAGGCCTGGCCACACATGTTGCAGTTGTTCGGGTCGTTGCGCGGGTCGACGCAGGTGCCGTTGCAGGGGACCAGCGGGGCCACGCAGGCGCTGGTGCAGACGCCGGCCTGGCAGATGAGACCGCTGCCGCAGGGCTGGCCGCAGCCGCCGCAGTTCGAACGATCCATCATGGTGTCGACGCAAGACCCATTGCAGACGACCTGAGCTCCACTGCACGAAGCCGCGCAGGTGCTGTTGCTGCACACCGCCCCCGGCGCACACGTGCCCCCGCACGCTCCGCAGTTTGCCCGGTCGTTGGTGGTGTTGGTGCAGGTGCCATTGCAGAGAATCTGCTCGCCCTGGCACGACGGCACGCAGGTCGAGCCTTCGCAGACTTCGCCCGTGCCACACATCATCGCGCACGCGCCGCAGTTGCGGCGATCGGTCGCGGTGTCCACGCAGGTGTTGCCGCAGCTCTTCTGCCCGGTGGGGCAGGTGGCGACACAGGCGCCCGCGGTGCAGACCTTACCCCCGCCACACGCCGCTCCACACGCGCCGCAGTTCGAAGAGTCGACCTTGAGATCCACGCAGACGTCACCACACTGCGTGCAAGGCAGGGGCGCTGAGCCGACGCAGGAAAGGATCACGAGAACGAACAGTACGAAGGCAAACCTGAACATGGTCAAAACAGACTGACTGATTCAGACCCAAACCGCTGCGAAATAACCAATCGCCCACGACATCGCGATGGTACCGCGGGGGGCAGCGCGGTCTGGCCCTTCAGAGCTTGAAGGCGAGATCCGAAGCGCGCCCCAGGCCCTCCACCACGCTGGTGAAGGCGTCGGCGGTGCGCAGGCGATCTTCCCCGAACTTCCGCGCGAACAAGGCGCGCACGGCCGGAATCTGCGAGCTGCCGCCGGTGAGGAACACCGAGTCGATGCGCAGCTCTTGGGGTGCACGGGCCAGCAGCTCATCGGTGCAGACCTCGAGCTCGTCGATGAGCGGCGCGCAGAAACGATCGAACTCCGCGCGGGTGACCTGCTCTTCGATGTGCACCCGCTCGTCTGAGAACACCACCGTGGCCTTCTGTTTGGTGGACAGCTCGACCTTCGCCAGCTCGATGGCGCGGTAGAGGCGGTAGCCCAGGTTGTACATCACCAGATCGTGCAACGCGGCGATGGCGTCTTTGCTGTCGCTGGTCTTGAGCATCTGATCGATGAGCTCGCGGGTGGACTTCTCGCGGATGAGCGACATCTCGTTCCACGAGAGCAGGCGGCTGAGCACGTAGGTGGGAATGGGCATGCGCTTGAAGCCGACCTCGTAGGTCGAGCCCTGGCCGAAGTACGGCAGCAGCTTGTGCTTCATGATCGCCGCGTCGAACCTGTCGCCGCCGACGTACACGCCAGAGCTGGCCACCACGTCGCCGCGGCGCTCTGCCTTGACCCGGCGCGTGGGGCCCAGCCACATCAAGGTCAAGTCAGAGGTGCCTGCTCCGAAGTCAGCCACCAGCACCAGCTCGTCACGATTGAGGGTCGCCTCGTACGCGAGCGCGGCCGCGATGGGCTCGATGAGAAACGACACCTGGGTGAAGCCGGCCAGCTCGGCGGCCTTCTTGAGCCGCTCTTCGGCGAAGGCGTCGGCTTTGGGATCGATGGAAAACCGCGCCGGGCGGCCCATCACCACCTCGTCGAGGTCTTTACCCAGCGAATCCATCGCGCGGGTCCGCAGGCTCTTCAAGAAGACGGCGATGAGATCTTCGAGCAGCAGCGTGCGGTTGCGGATCTGCGTTCGCGTGAAGGTGCTGCTGGGCAGCCAGGTCTTCATCGACTGAATGAAGCGGCCCGCATTGTCTTCGAGGTACCGCTCGATGGCTGGGCCACCGGCGAGCACCTCACCTGTGTCTTCGGGAAAGAAGAGAACTGAGCGGCTGAGGCGGCTGGAAGCTTCGACCTTCAGCACCTCGCCGGTGGACAGCGCCACGGCGCTGTTGCTCGTACCAAAATCGACTCCGCACCTCATGCGAAAGCCGATAGCAGAACGACCGCTATTCGTCCCACTCCACGCGGTACGTGTGGGCGGGTGCGGTGCTGTCCACCGTGGAGATCCGCAGGTTCTTCGCATGGGCCATACGACCGCCCTCTTCGATGATGCCCTGGTAGAAGGTGGACATCTTGCTCACGTCGCTGAACTTGAGCTCGACGCAATTGGCCGAGAGAACCACCGATGAGGTCTCGAGGTAGTTGTTCCCCGAGCGCATGGTGGTGTGCATGCGCAGCAGGGAGCGCCGCACGCCGATGAGCTTGAGGATCTGGATGAGCGCCTTGCCCAGCAGCGTCTCGGTGTAGCCGCGCATCGAGCTGACGCCGAGCTGGTGAAAGGCCTCCGGCTCAGAGAGGCCCGCGTACAGCACGGGCATGGAAAGTTTGCAGGCCGCGTAGACCTGTTCCACCGGATACGCGGGGGCGAGCTTGTCGAGATTGATGCCCGCCTTCTTGATGTCGGCTTTCAGCCCGGGGGTGATTTTCCCGGCGAGGCCCTTGATGAAGATGGCCTCGATGACCGTGGAAAACCAGAGACGCTCGACGGTGGCGCTCATCAGAGACCCAACTGTTCTTTCCAGTACTTCGTCAAAAAAATGTTGCCGGGGTCGACCCGCGCGCGCGTGGCCTTCCACTGCTCCCAGCCGGGGTAGCGGCGGGTGAGTTGATCGGGCCTGGCGGGGTCGGGCGCGGGCAGAAACTTGCCCCAGTGCAGCCGGTACTCAAGCGGCTCGAGCACGTCCCAGAACTGGCGATAGAAACCCTTCACCGGATCGCCCGAGTTCTTGCCGAACCAGAAGACATCGACGCGAAAGACGTGCGTGCCAGTGGCGGGGCTCAAGAAGAACGTCGGGTCGGCCTTGCCCACGTAGAGCTCGTAGGCGAACGCACCGGTCGCGGCGTAGGCGCCCTCGGGTGTGCCGTCGGCGTCGAAGTGTTTTCGCAGGCGGGTGATGGTCTGCTGCAGCTTGCCGTCGCCGGGCGTGAACGGAACCCACAGCTCGGTGAACCAGGTGGGCATCAGCAGGTCGTCCATCTGGTTGTCCATGGGCAGGCCCATGAAGCCGCGATCGCAGAACTCTTGAGTGGAAGGCGTACCGTCGGGGCCGGTGGTGACGAAGAGGCCCAACACCGCCTCGATGTGCGAGGGCACGAGCTTACCCAGCCGCTTGAACAGCTGGCTCAGGCCGGGGATCTTCAAGGCCATCGCGAGCGCGTCGTCGCTGGCCGTGACGAAGAACTCGATGATCACGATCCACGCGGCGCCCAGGGTGATGGGGCTGTGCCGTTCACCCTTGAGCAATTCGAACAGCGCGCTCAGCCAGGGGAAACGTTTCTGCGGCCCCGCGGGCTGGGAAGGGTCGATCGGCGGAATCACGAAGCGGCGCAGCCAGTCGCCCACGCCCTTCCAGTCGACGTCGGTGATGCTCGTGCGCAGGTGCAGCAGGTGTTCGACGGCGGCCTCCGGTTCATCCAGATGACCGAGCAGCGTGTAGACGAACGACGCGGCCACCTGTGAGGCGACGGGCAGGCGGGCGATCTCGCGGTACGGGTGCAGCTCACGCTTCTCGTCGAACGGCACGCGCTGGGCCTGCCACACCACCAGGCGATCGAAGTTGCGCTGCGGCCACCACATGAGCCGCACGTAGTCGGTGTCGACGAGGAACTTCTCGAGCGATGGCAGGCCCGATGAGGCGCGATTGCCGTAGAAATCGAAGTCGTCGGACAACGCGGTGGCGCTGATGGTCTCGCTGCCGATGACGTCGAAGGTGGGAACGCACTTGAAGGTGATGGTGCTGATGACACCGCACAGGCCCATGCCGATGCCCGCCGAGCGGAACCAGTCGGGATCATCACCGTCGGGGGTCAGCTCTTTCACTTCGCCGTTGCCGTCGATGACGCGCAGCTTCGCGATGGCCTCGTGCACCGACCACTTCACGGTGCCGCCCGCGGACCCCGTCGAGATGAAGCCCGCCACCGTCTGATGCGAGATGCCGCCCAGGTCAGGCAACGCGAGGCGATCGCGGTGATGCAGGGTCGAGGTGAGGCTCTTTTCCCAGCTGCCTTCGTGCCAGGGCGAAGGCTGACGAATGTCGCTGTCGAGGGGGCGCTCGATGATGCGCGCCTGAACGGGGCGGGTGGGGGAGAGGCCGACGTGACAGCCCGCCTGCACTTCGACGAACACGCCCTTCGCCTCGAAGACCCTCGTGTAGCGATCGAGCACGACGGTCACTTCGCTCGCTGGCGTCTGAGCGCCCGAGAAGTTGTCGGTCACGATGGCGCGCCACACCGAGTGCGTCGAGCCCATCACGCGCAGCTGCTTGCGTGTCTGCTTCGCGTGGCGAACCAGGGCGCACAGCGCTTCTTCGGTGGTCGGGTGGTGGCAGCCGTCTTGCTCGCGGGCGGGAATCTCAGCGCCCACTTCACGCCACCAGGTGGCTGAAGATTTTCTTGTAGAGCCAGCTGATGGGCCCGAACGGACCGACCAGCGTGCCGAGCGGGTCGAAGTAGTCGCGGCAGAAGAAGACCTTGCCGTTCTTCGCGTGGCAGTCGGTGGCCATGTCCGTCACGAAGACGGGGCCGATCGCGAACTTGATGTTCATCGAATAGGTGAGGCTGAAGAGCTCATCGGTGCCGGTGACCAGCACGTTCTTGAACTCGAACGTCTTGTACTGGCGCAGCGCTTTCTTCCAGGTCTCTTCGAAGTTCGAGAGGCCGCGCTGGTCGACCACTGGATTGATGAAACGAACGTCTTCGCTGTACAGCCTGGCCAACTCTTCGAGGGCGGCGTCGCGCTCGACTGAGATCCGCTCGTAGAACTTCTTGACCCGCTGAGGCAGGCCCTCACCTTCGACCGACTTCGACATCGACGACTCCTGATACTGGGGGAGTCACGAGTCTACGGGCTGATGAGTCTCTTTCGTGCCGTATTTTCAGCGGGGCAAAATGCGGCGATCCTCTCGGCGCTCACCGCGGTCCTCGCGCAGCTCACGCTGGTCTTCACGCCGCTCCTGCCGGTCGCCTGCGACTTCGTTGAACGCCGCGCTGAGCACTTCTGCGTACAGCCCGCGCTTGTGTGCGATGGCCGCTCCATCGAAGCGACCGGTCAGACCGCCAAGCTGAGCTTGAATGTCGACGAGCTGCGTGCGGGAAAGGCGCTCCTTCATCGCATCGCCGCGGTCATCGGCCAGGTTGCGCTGGTCGCGGTTCTGATCTCGCGCATCGTCGAGAACGACGCCCGGGTGACGGCCCCGAGCGGGGGCCCGACGCAGCTCTCGTTTGTCCTCGCGGATTTCCTGGCGGGCCTGTGCGCTCTGGGCCTTCGACTCGGCGATCTCGCGCTCGAGGTATCGATTGAGGGCGGCATCGAGCCCTCCGAGCCGCGCCACGTCGTTTTGAGCAGCGGCGGCGTCGTAGTCGCGCAGCAGGGCCGCGGCGCGCGCGGCGTCGAGGCGATCATCGCCGAGCTGGCGGCGGTCTTGCCGGAGGTCTTGCCGATCTCGAGCGCGTTCATTCTTGTTCTGAAGACTCTGAGCGCAGGCAAACGAGCCGAAAAGCAACGCAGTCATCATCAGGTGTCGGTTCATGCCTGAGTCAACCCGCGAGCC
>JAYTAT010000474.1:0-9670 GCA_043737315.1 Archangium sp. | reverse complement strand
TCGGCCTCGAGCACCTGCACGCGCGCGGCCAGCACGTCGATCCGCGCGAGGGCTTGCTGTTCCACCGCGAGCTTTTGCTCGGCGACCTGCTTCTCGCTGGCGCGTTGGAGCCCGGCCTGCGCGCGCTTGAGCGATTGTTCGGCGACCTCGACCTTCTGCTGTGCGACGAGCCAGAGGTCGTGCAGGTGCTTCGCGTCTTCTTCCAACGCGACGGATTGAGTGAGCGCGTGCTGCAGCCCCACCAGCTCCTCGGTGAGCTTCTTGACCGCTTCCGAAGCCTGCGACAGCGGCGCGTTGAGGCCGCTCTTTCGCCGCCCGGTCGCGGTGAAGTGTTGTTCGTGTTCTTTCTGCGCGGCGTCGAGCACGTGACGCACGAGCGGATCTTGCGCGAGGGCCGAGAGCGCCGCGGTCAGCTGCAGCTTGCCGCTCGAGTCGGTATCGCTGGCGAGGCTGCTGCGCAGAATGCCTTCCACGTCGGTCTGCGCTGCCAGCAGCGCGTTGGCCAGGAAGCTCTCGGGCATGCCGCGCGCACCACCACGACCACCGGGCGTGGCGAGCCCCCAGCCGAGCAGTTGGCGCAGCTTCTCGTCGACGGCGCGCTCGTGGGAGTCGACGCTGAAGTCCTTGCCGTCTTTGGAAAACGACAAGGTGGCGTCGTTCTGGGTGAAGCGCTTCACCACGCGCCAGTGTTTGGCCTCATCGGTGAGGAAGGTGAGGGTGACGACGGGGCAGACCGGCTGCTGCCAGGGCACGTACTGGCTGGCGGTCGCCGAAGTGCTCGGGAGCAACAGCGCTGCGCGCAGCGCGACGCCGAGTGTCGACTTGCCGAGGTCGTTCGGCCCGTAGAGCACGTTGAGGCCCGGCCCCAGCTCGAGCTCTGCCGAGACGATGGCCTTGAAGTTCTCGATCTGCAGCTTCGAGAAACGCATCAGGGCGCCTTCGCCAACGAAAACAGGTGAAAGAGCGCGCGCTCGGCGGCTGCACGCTGGCCCGGGTCTTCCGTCTGCACCTTGAGCCTCTTGGCCGCGGCCTGCAGCACCGGGGGAAACCCTGCGCTGAGTGCGTCGAGGTTTTCGAGGTTGAGGCTGAGCCGTTCGCGGTCGAGCTCGAGCACGCCCACCCGCGCGTGTGTGGAGGCAGAGCCCTGCAGCTTGCCCAGCAACGCTTCGACTTCTTGATACTCCGGCGCGGTCACCTGCAGCTCGAGCGTGAGCCGCAGCACACGAGCCGCGAGGTCGGTGCGCATCGCGAGCAGGCGCAGCTCCTCCATCGACTTGACGGTGAGCTCTTCCCACTTCCACTGGCCGACGGCGCGTTTCTGCACCAGCGCCTGGCGTGAGCGGTTGATGAAGACCAGCGCGACGTGGCCGGAATCCTGCTCGTCGAAGGCGGTCTGCTCAGGCGTGCCCGGGTAGATGGTGGGCGGCACCTTGCGGTCGGGGGGCACGAAGCGGAAACCGTGCGTGTCACCGATGGCGAGGTAGTCGAGGCCCCGTTCGACCGCCGCGTCTTTCGAGATGGGGAAGTTGGTCTTCCAGTCGCCCGCGTCGAACGTCGAGCCGTGCACCAGGCCCACCCGCACGCGCATGTCGCCTTCAGCCCGTTGCGGAATCAGCGCGGTCGGATCTTTCTGGCCCGCGCGCGACAGGCAGGGAACCGCGAACAGCACGCAGTCGTTCGGGAGCGTGACCTCGAGCAGCTCCTGGTCGACCACGTGAACGAAGTCGGGCAGCGCTTTGCGAAACGCGGGGTCCTTCCACACCGACTCGGGCACCAGCGGGTCGTGATTGCCCGGCAAGAGAAAGACCGGCCGGTTCTTCCACCTCAGCCGCGTGAGCACCTGCAGCAGGGCGCTCTTGAAGTCTTCATCGGGCTGCGGCGTGTCGAAGAGGTCACCCGCGCAGAGCACCGCGTCGACATTGCAGCGCTCGGCTTCGAGGAAGATTCGTTCGAGCACGTCGCGGCGGGCCCGCGAGAGCGTCTTGCTGGCCTCGATGCCGAAGCGGGGAAACCTGCGGCCCAGATGCCAGTCGGCCGTGTGGAGCAGCTTGAGCACGATGTCGTCCTCCGTGCGTTTCATTCGATGACCAGGTCGAGATCGAACAGCGTCTCGAGGCGGGGTGGGGCGTAGCGGCGCTCTTGAATGTGCGCCTGGTGTTTCTGAAAGCGGGGGTCATCGCGGCGGGCGAGGCGCTCGAGCTCTTCTTCGAGGCCGTCGAGTTGAAGTTGAAGCCCGGTGCGGGCGCGCTCGGCGTCTTCACGCGCTTCAGAACCCGTGGAGCCATCGCGGCGCTGCGTGGCGAGTTCGAGCCGTTCGTTCAGGGCCGCGCGGCGTTTGCGCAAGACCAGGAGCCGGTCTTCCACGAAACGTTCGCCCTGAATCACGGCGCGCTCGAAGCGGTGATGTTCGGCAGCGTCGATGCCGGCCTGCGCGAAGAAGACGGACTGCTCGACCGCGTCGTCGACCACGCTCGCAGCAGGACCTGCGGTGATTGTTTCGGCTTCAAGGAAAGGCTGGCGCAGCAAGGCGTGCGCGGCCTCCACTTCGAGCAGCTCGCCGTCACTGAGCACCACCACCGGCAGCAGGTGCTCCACGCGCTCGAAACCATCGACCCCGAGCTTCACCAGGCGAAGCCGTGCGGGGCCTTTCTTCACGCCCGGCGCCTTGACCCGCACCGGGGCCCACGCGCTCTTCTCACGCGCGGTGCGTACGGCGGCGATGACCAGTGGATGCGAGAGATGCAGCGGCCCGTGCACCACGCCGTCGAACTCGAGCAGCACACCGGATTGCGTCGGAGGCGCTTTCCACTTCACGCCCCGCGCGTCGAGGTCACTGGTCACCAGGCGCAGGAGATCTGCGTCGAGCTCGGCGAGCGCCCGGGGCAGCTGCACCTGGTGGCGGCGGAAGACCTTCTGCACGTCTTCGTCGAAACGTTCGGCCAGCACGCTGGCGGTCCGCGCGGTGGTCTCTTCGAAACGACGCCGTTCATCCGCCACGCGGTCTCGCAAGGCACGCAGTTCGTCGTGCACTTCGTCGACGGTGCGCGCACGTTCATAGATGCGGCGCAGCTCGCCCTCGAAGTCGGCGCCGATGGCGCTGACCAGCACTTCACCCGAAGCGCCGCCCGAACGGTGCAGCACCTGATCACTCGCGTCGAGCACGGTGCCAAACAGCTCGAGCTTCTGGCTCAGGATGTCGAAGGTGAGGCGCTGGGTCTCGTTGTCCTTGGCGAGGAAGTTGATCACCGTCACGTCGTGCTGCTGCCCGTAGCGGTGACAGCGGCCGATGCGTTGCTCGATGCGCTGCGGGTTCCACGGGAGGTCGTAGTTCACCACCGTGTTGCAGAACTGCAGGTTGAGGCCCTTTGCGCCCGCCTCGGTGCTGATGAAAACGCGCGAGCGCGTCTTGAACTCGTGCACCAGCGCGAGGCGAACGGCGATCTCGGTGCTGGGTGCTTCGCCTTCGTGACCGACCTCGTGCTGCCAGCGGGCGAGCGCCGCCTTCGCGCGGGGTGATTCGTTGTTCCCGCTGAGCAGGGTGATCTCTTCGTCGGCCACCATGCCGCTGCTGATGAACCGTTCGCGCAACGAGGCTTGCGTGACGAGCGACTCGGTGAAGACGACCACCCGGTCGCTGCCTTGACCTGCGCGCGCACGGCCCGAGACGAAGGTCAGTGCGCTGCGCAGCGCGAGAAACTTACTGTCGTCTTTGGCCACCCGCCGTGCCCGGTCGACGAAGCCGAGCACCCGATTCATCTCAGCCTGGATCGCACTCGCACTCGCGACTTCGCTCTCTGCTTCGCTGGAGAGGGCTTGCAGGTCCTCTTCTTCTTCAAGATCGCAAAGGTCGGCCGCATCAACCTTTTCCCCAGCCAACATCTTCTTCAAACGTTCCGCCACCCGCTCCAGGCTCGCCTGCAGCGCCCGCGTCGAGCTCGCCATGCGCCGATGAAACCCAATCAGCAACAACTGCCGATGCCGCCCCTGAAAGGCGATGATGCCCGGCTCGAGGATGTACGCCGTGACGTCGTCGTACAGCGCCTTCTCTTCTTCGGACATCGCGTATTCGAACAACCGCGCCTCACGATTGACGAAGGGCTTCTCGAGAAAACGCTGCGCCTGCCGCCGCAAGGTGCGCTGCAACACCTGCTTGAGCCGCGAGCGCAGCTCATCTTCCTGGCCTGGCGCGACCTGCCGGTCATCAGGCCCGCAGAACACTTCGCGGAAGGTGGGCAGGTCACCCAACAACGTGCCGAGCGGATCGACGTACTGCACCAGCCCCCACAGCTCGGCGAGGTTGTTCTGAATGGGCGTCGCGGTGAGCAGCAGCACCGGCGTGTGGCCCAGCACGTCTCTGACCCGGCCTGCGGTGCGCGCGTGTTCGGACTCGGGGTCGTAGTCGCCCGCCTGCGTGTAGCGTTTGTAGATGCCCGCGAAGACCTCGTGCGCTTCGTCGATGACGCAGAGATCGAACGGCGCGGCGTTCTGGAGCGCGCGGTGACCGTTCTCTGAGCCCGCGGCCTCGCGGTTGATCAAAAAGACGCCGTCACCGTCGAGCTTGCCGGGCTTCCCTTCGCGGGCGTCGAGCTCGAAGAGCTGGAAGAGCTCCTGGCGCCACTGACCGAGCAGTGACTTGGGGGCGATCAACAGAACGCGGCGCGCTCCTTCGGCTCGAAGCTGCGCGATCACCAGGCCTGCTTCGATGGTTTTTCCCAGGCCGACCTCATCAGCCAGGATGCAGCCGCCTTCACGCAGGCGGGCGAGGGCGAAGATGACTGCTTCGATTTGGTGAGGGTTGGGATCGACCTTCGCCGCCCGCTGCGGAGAAGTGGCACGGCGCGCTTCGTCTGATCTGCGCAGACGCACCAGATCCTCAGCGAGGTAGCGACGCTGGGCTGGGTGGAGCGGGGGCACCGGAGACACGGCCGGTGTCTACTCGACCTTGGTGCGTTGGTAAGCCCTCACCCCCGCGAGGAAAAAAGGGAGCTCACTTCGTGTAGCCGAGGGCCCGGTAGACGAGCCGCCCGAACCACTCGCGCAACGCTCTGGTGGTTTGCGAGAGGTACTCACCGCGCGGAGCGACGTGTGGATCCAGCGCCGGGTTTCGCAAGCGGTAGTCCACCGGGAGCACGTCTGCTTCGAGCCCCACCGCGCGAAAGCAGCCCACCGCACGCGGCATGTGAAACGCGCTGGTCACCAGCAGCACCTTCTTCGCGCCCAGCTCTTCGAGCAGCAGCTTGCTCTGGGTGGCGTTCTCCCGGGTGTTGTTGGCCTTCCGTTCGATCACCACCTGCTCTTTCGGCACGCCGAGCAGCATCAATTCTTCCGCCAGATAGTCCGCTTCAGTGCGCAGCTCGCCCCCCAACTTTCCGCCGCTCACGATGGCCACCTTCGCGCGGCTGGTCATCAGCAACTGCCGCACTTCCAGCAGCCGCTCGACGTTGTCGTTCCACGCCGGTGCGTTCGGCAGGCTGCCAGCAGGTGAGACCACGCCGCCCAGCAGCACCACCGCGTCGTAGGTGACGCCCTCTTCCATCGTCGAGACCACGTCTTCTTCGAGCCCCGCCCAGAGCCGGTTCGAGACCGCGGGCGTGGCGCAGAGAAACAGAGCGCCCAGGCCGAAGGTCGTAAGGCCCATCGCCAGGCGGCGCCGTTTTCCGCGCGCGAGCAGCACCACGCCGACCACCGAGGGCACACCCGACCACCACAGCGGGTCGATGACGATGTCCAACAGCTTGGAAAGAATGAAGAACACGGGAAACCTGGGGGTAGCACGCCGTGTGCTCGCCGTGCCCACATTGATTTTCGGCAGGGGGCTGGCTGCGGTACGCTGCGCCTCGTTGTGCTCCCCGTCGTCGGGCCCCACAGGAGCACGAGGTACTCACAACCATGCAACGTCTCCGCCTCCTGACCCTCACGTCACTCGCGGTGTTGAGCTCCTGTGCTCCGCCCGACAGCGCCCTGCGCGTCAACGTCACCGTGCGCATGGTGGGCACCTCGCGCGTGCGCGCCGACTGCATCCGGCTCACCATTTCCAACGACACGCAGGAGCTCAAGTCGCTCACCATCAAACGGCCGGCCGACGACAGCGCGGTCTTCGGTGTGCGCCGCGGCAGCGATCTGCCCGCCTCCGTGAAGGTGCAGGCCAGCGGGTACCTCGGCTCGAATTGCAACGACGACGCCACGCTCAAGTTGAACGCGCAAGGCGAAGCGGTCACCGCCACCTTCCCTGAATCGGGCGTCAGCGAGCTCGCTGTCACCCTCGATCCGCCCACCACGGCGCTCGATGGCGATCGCGACGGCTTCGTCAGCGCAGCCCGCGGTGGTCCCGACTGCAAAGACGACGACAACACGATTTTCCCCGGCGCCACGCAGATCTGCGCCAGCACCGCCGACACCGACTGTGATGGGCAGACCGGCTGCGACGACTCGGAGTGCGGCAGCGCGAGCGTCTGCCTGGATCCGCCCGACCGCGTGGTGATCACCGGCAACGTCTTGACCATGCTGCGCTACGACTGTGTGGGGCCCTTCCGCGTCGAGCTCCACAACGCCAACGGCGTGCGCACTGCGATTCGCAACACCGACGTGGCGCTCGCCAGCTCGTTGCCCGGCGTCACCGTGCACGGCGTGGGCAGCTGCAACGACGCACCCCAGGCCTCGTTGCCCATTCCCTACGGAGCGTCGTTCTTCGAGGTGTTCTTCAAGGCTGATAGCCAGGCGTTCGGCCTCGCCACCCTGACCGCCACCGCGATGCGGGTCGCCACGCCCGGCACCACGATGGTGGAGGTACACCCCCAACCCGTCATGGGCGTGGCGTTCACCTCGCCGGTGCGCACGGTGAGCGCCGGCGCGTGCAGCACCGAGACGGTCGACGTGGAGTTCCGCGACTCGCAGAGCCGCCGCACCGACGTCGACGTGCCCACCACCATCACGCTGACCTCGATGCCCGGTGACATCGGCAACGCCAACATCTTCTTCGATGACGCCAACTGCGTGACTCCCGGCTCGATGCAGCAGCTGCTCCCGGGTCAAGGTGCGGTGGCGGTGCACATCAAGGCCGCACGCGCGGGCGCTGTCAGCTTGAGGGCCACCTCGGGGGCGCTCAATGCGAGCCAGAACCTGAACGTGCAGGCGGCCACCGCCAGCAAGCTCGCCTTCACCAACGGTGTGGTGGTCTTGAACACCATGGAGACGTGCTCTGCGGCGCTCTTCACCGTGCAGCTTCAGGATGAGTTCGACAACGCGGTCACCGCCGTGGCCGATGTGCCGGTGCGGATCTCAGTCACCGGGCTGGCCAACGTGACGCTCTACGGAAACGGCACCAACTGTGGTGACCCCGCGCAGACCGACTTCGTCATCGCCGCTGGCTCGAGCTCTGTTTCGTTCAGGGCGCGCGGCAGGACCGCTCCGCCGAATCAGGGCGTCATCCGCGTGAGCGTGCTCAACGGCGCGCCCATCGCCGACGTCACCCAGATGCTGATCATCAACGCTGGCCCGGCCTCCCGCTTCGCGCTGAGTGGCGGCGCGCAGAGCCCGCTGGCCGGTGTCTGCAGCGCCAACCCCTTCAGCGTCGACCTTCAAGACACGGTGGGCAACCCTGCTTCCAGCCCGATACCGCAGACCATCACCCTGAGCACCAGCCCCGCAGCCGACTCGAGCTTCAAGTTCTACAGCGGCGCGGGCTGCCTGACCGAATTGATCGGCTCAGTGACGGTGCCCCCGGGACAATCGAGCGCCACCTTCTATTACCGGGGCACCAAGACCATTGCCTCGTTCGAGATTCGCGGCGCCAGCGCCACGCTGACTGCGCCTTCGACGTTCCTGTCGGGCAATTCGATTCGCCCGAACGTGCCGGCCAGGCTGGTCTTCGTCACGCCGGCCGCGCAGACCGCGCAGGCCGGCACGTGTTCCCCGAGCCCCTATCTGGCGAACGTGCTCGACCTCTTCGACAACGCCACCAGCTACCCCTCTTCGCAAACCGCCACGGTGGCTTCGAGCCCCAATCAGCCCGGCTTCACCGCGGGCGGGTCGTCGTGCAACACGGGTAATTCGGTGCCCCTGGCGGCTGGCGCCACCCAGCTCAGCTTCATCGCTCAGCACACCGTCACCTCACCCGTGGGCACACCCTTCGCGTTGACCGCGACGCTCAACGGCTTTTCCACCGTGGCGCCGGCGACGCTCGCCGTCACGCCCGGCCCCTCGATGCTCAGCGTGGAGATTCCGATGAATGGCAGCTCGACGGTGACGGCCGGTGGGTGTCAGCGCATCACCTTGAACCGCCGCGACACGTTCAACAACAACGCGCCCACCAGCGGGGTCACGCCAGTTGCCCTGCAGTTTCCCACGTCGACCGCGTGGAACGTCTACTCGACCGTGGACTGCACAGGCGTCAATGCCACCATCAGCATGAACAGCACTCACACGGTGAGCTTCTCGGTGAGCCCGCGCACCGCAGGCGCGCACCAGGTGACCGCGTCGATTCTTTCTGGCTCGCAATCGGCGGTGGTGAACTTCCAGGTCAACCCGGGCACCGCGTCGTTCGTCTTCACCGACCCCGCGACCGGCACCACCGCTGCGACCGCTTCTCAGGTGGCCGGTGGCTGTACGCCGGTGAGCCTCCTTCGGCGCGACGCGTTCATGAACGACGTGCCGCTGGGCGCCGCGAGCAGTCTGAGTTTTGGCCTCGACGTGGGTACCACCATTCACAGCGGCACGCCGTGCACTGGCCCCAACACCATCGCGTCACTCCCTCTGGCCGCGACCGACGCGCGCGCCACCGTTTACGTGCGGGCCACGAAGAGCGGCACGAGCGGTGGCCCGCAGCCCCAGAACATAAGCTTCACGCTCGCTTCTCAGACCGTGGTCCTGACCCTCACGGTGAACCCGGCAGCGCCCACCCTGTCCATCATCGTGCCGGTGGGGGGCGTCGCCACCCTCGCAGCCCGCCAATGCCAGCGCGTCAACGTAGAACGCCGTGACGCCTTCATGAACCTGGTGCCCGCCGCCGGGCCCAACCTCACCGTGACGCCGACCGCGAACCTGGCAGC
Organism: Archangium sp.; assembly: GCA_043737315.1. Classification (GTDB taxonomy): domain Bacteria; phylum Myxococcota; class Myxococcia; order Myxococcales; family Myxococcaceae; genus Archangium_A. The sequence continues at coordinate 623 of JAYTAT010000474.1, read as the reverse complement.
CTTCGGTTCGGTCGACTGCTCGGGCACCGCCATCACCACCATTCCGGTCACCGCGGGCACTTCGACCCGCGACTTCAGTGTGCGCAGCGATCTGGCCAGCCCCACGGCGCGCGCGTTGACCGTCACGCTCGATGGGCAGACAGCGCCGCTCACGCTGACCATCAACCCGGGCCCGACCGCGGGGCTCACCGTGCTGGGGGCGCCTTCGTCGATGGTGTCGGGGGGCTGCGTGGGCCCACTGACCTTGCGGCGGCGCGATGCGTACCTCAACGACGTGCTGGCGGTCGCCGTCAACGCCACCTTGACCTCTTCCCAGTTCACCTTCTCCACCGCATCCAACTGCTCGAGCGCGGCGAACAACCTGATGGTGGCCATCGCGGATGGCTCCGCTATCTCGGGCGACTTCTTCGCCACCGCCACCGCCGCGGGCATGGCCACCATGACCGCCACGTTGGGTGTGGTGATGGGCAGCGCCAGTCTCACCGTCAACGCGGGCCCGCCCAACCAGCTCACCTTCACCACGCCCGTGCGTTCGTTCATCAGCGGGTCGTGCTCTGGCGCCAGCAACGTCATCACCGTGCAGTTGCGTGATGCCGCAGGCAACTTCACCAACGCGCCTGCGG
>JAYTAT010000473.1:0-3944 GCA_043737315.1 Archangium sp. | reverse complement strand
ACATCGCGCCTGCGCGCTTCGGCGACTGCGAAACTGCGGCGCCCATCTACACGCAGCACATGGGCGTGCTGAAAGACTTCTTCATTCAGCCGTGATCGCCCTCTCACCTCTCGAACCGCCGAGCCCGCCGTTCGCCAGGTGAACCGAACGTCTCCACCGTCACGTCACGCCCATCACTGGTGAAGGTGATCGCACCATCGACGTCCGTGCGGTGACACGTCGCCCCCGCGGCCCGCCATCTCCGCACCACATCGGCCCGGGGAAAATTGAACCGGTTCCGCCGGCCGACGCAGAACACCACGTGCCGAGGCGAGGTCTGCTTGACCAACGCTGCCGTCGAGCTCGTATCGCTGCCGTGATGCGCGGCCTTCAGCACGGTCACCGGCCCCACCGACAACGCCGCTTCACCCGCCGCCTCGAGGTCGCCGGTGAGCAGAAACGTCACCTCGCCATGCCGCACCAGCAGCACCACCGAACGATCGTTCTCACCCTCGAGCTGCGAACGATCCAGCGGAGGCCCCAGCACCTCGATCCGAGCCGCCCCGAGCCGAAGTGACGCGGATCCATTTTCCTGCTCTTCAATCTGCGCGTCACCAACAGCCGCGATGAGCTCACTGACCAGCGGCCCTTCGCCCACGTCAGCTGGAAGCCAGAGCCGCGCCGTGGGCATCTCCTCGAGCGTGCTGATGAGCCCCAACGCATGGTCGGGGTGCGCATGGGAGAGCACCGCAAGATCCAGCTGCGTGATGCGTTGCTGCCGCAGAAACGGCAAGACGAACCGGCGGCCGGTGTCATGACCTTGCGGAACACCGCCTCCATCGATGAGCGCGTGGTGCCCTTGCGAGCTGAGCACCACCGCATCGCCATGCCCGACGGCGAGGAACGTGACGGTGAGCGCATCACTGCGAGGGGGCCCGGTCAGGTGCATCAAGAGCGCAGCCGGAGCCGCGAGCGCCCACCACCGCATGCGCCCCTTCAGAAAGACCAGCGCGAGCAGACCCAGCCACCAAGCGGCGAGCAACACGCCACTGGCAGCTGGCAGCGCCGCGGTCGAGCCCGGCAACGCTGCGAACGTATGCGCGATGAACACGAACACCTTCGAGAGCTGAATCCCCACCCACAACACCGGCGTGGCGAGCAGCGGTGATGCGATGTGCAGCGCAGCCCCACCCGCGGCCACGATGGTGAGCACTCCCGAGAGCGGCAAGGTGACGACGTTCGAGACGAGCCCGGCCAGGCTCACGCGCTGAAACGCAGCCAGCACCAGCGGCGCGGTGGTCAAGGTGACCGCGAGGCTGGCTGCGAAGGTCTGCAGCGCTGCTTCTCTCCACCGGGTCAGCCGCAGCTGCAAGAAGGTCTGCGTCGCAGGTGACGGAGGCGCGATGGGAATCGCCCCGCGGATGGTCGGGGACAACAGCACCAACGCCGTCACCGCCAGAAATGACAGCTGCGTGGAGAGATCGAATGGCGCCGCCGGATCGATCACCAGCATCACCAACCCCGCAAGCGCGACGGCGTTGAGCGGATCGCTGCGGCGCCGCACCAGCCACGCACCGAGCACCAGGCAACACATCAACGCCGAGCGCACCGCCGGCCCCTGCCACCCGGTGAACAAGACGTAAGCCCACACCACCGGCAGCGCGAGTGGCACCGCATACGCGCGCGGATCCGTCATGCGCAGCCGAGTCTTCATTTTGCGGGTCAGCAACCACCGCAGGGCCCCGAAGAGCGAGAACGCCAGCACGGCCACGTGAAGCCCGCTCACCGAGAGCACGTGGGCCAGCCCACTGCGTGCAAACGCGTCTTCCAACTCATCGCCCAGCTCAGCGCGTTGGCCTGCCGAGAGTGTGAGCAGCAAGGCCGCCGCGGTCGCGTCTTCCGTCAGCTTGTGCGTGTCGCGTGACAGATCGCCGTGTTCCCTCGAAAGCCACCGCCGCCAGGCAGCGGGCGGGGTGAGCACCACCAGCCGGGCAGGGGAGAAGCTCCCGGTGACCGGCTGACCGCGCCGCCACGACCACTCGCTGCGATTCCATTCGCCCGGGTTGGCCGCCTCTTGAATGGGCTTGAGCTTCGCTTCCACACGAACGAACTGGCCGGCCAGGAGCGCGGGCACCCGATCGGACGACAGCGCGACCCTGAAGCGCATTGGAACAGCATCGACCTGCGTGACGTTGAGCATGAAGCCATGCGCTCCGACGGTCTCCACCTGTCCTTCCAGCGAGACCTTCGTCCCTGTCGGAGGAAGCGGCACGTCGGAGTTCAGTTCGCTCAGCCCGGCGCCCAGGCTCAGCGCGGCGAGCAGGCCCGCGACCACGCCACCAGGACGTGCGCCGCGCAGCCACGCCGCAACGAGCGCGAGCAGACACAGCACCACCCAGGAAAACCACGGCAGTTCGGCGAGCGGCCCGAAGACCACGCCCACCAGACCTGCCAACACGGGAAACACCGCCGGGCGATTGCCCAGCGCCCACCATGACCAGCCCATTACCCACCCCCGTCACGCCACACGCCCACTGGGCAGCGTGGCGGATGTGAGCTTTTGTCGTCAAGCCCCAGATGTGGTAATGAGAGCTTCGCGCTCGTCTCGATTTGTTAAAAAGCCGAGTGCTTTCCCGTAGTTAGAGGTGAAGATGTTCAAGCCAGGTGACAAGGCGGTCTATCCGGGGCACGGCGTGGGCGAGGTCGTGGGCATCGAGCACACGGAGGTGGCCGGCCAGCGCCAGTCCTTCTACGTGCTCAAGATGCTCGAGAAGAACGGTGGGCGGTTCCTCATCCCCATCAACAAGATAGGCCAGGTCGGGCTGCGCGAGATCATCTCTGAGGACGACGTGCGTCAGGTTTACGCAATCCTCAAAGAGAAGGACATCTCGGTCGACTCCACCACGTGGAACCGGCGCTACCGGGAGTACATGGAGAAGATCAAGACGGGCTCCGTGTTCGAGATCGCCGAAGTGCTCCGCGATCTGTACCTGCTCAAGGGCGACAAGGATCTCTCGTTCGGCGAGCGTAAGATGCTCGACACCGCGCGTTCGCTGCTCATCAAGGAGCTCGCCTTCGCCAAGGGCGTGACCGAGCAGGACATCGAGAACGACCTGAAGAAGATCTTCAACATTCCGGAGAACCCTCCCAAGATGTCGGAGATCACCGAGAAGCCGGACAAGAAGAAGAAGGTCGTCGAAGAGCCCAAGAAGCTCATCGAGTGAGCTGAAGTCTCTTCAAGGCTTCAACAACCCCGGTTGCGCGAAAATGCGTGGCCGGGGTTTTCCATGTGAGCGCCATGCCCGACGACCTCAGCGACGACCGAAACAAGCTCATCGCCCAGATGGAGCGTGATCTTTCCCGCCCGCGTGTCGGCCTCTTGCCGCCCGTGGCTGCGCTGGCCTTCGTGGCCGCCCTCACGCTCGCCTGGTGGATGAAGGAAGACGCGGGGTATTTCTTCTCGTCTCGCACGCCGATCGAGCTGGGGGCCGAAGGCGACTACCACCTCGATCGCGCTGTCTCGAATCGGTACGCGCAGGTGCACGGCGTGCCCACCGCGCGCGGCTGGTACGTGCAGGAGAACGACGGCAGCTTCGTGGTGCTCGGCTTGAACGACACCAACCTGCTCGTGAAGCGGGTCAGCTTCGAAGACGAGAACCGGCGTCTGCCCGACGGCAAGCGGCCCCAGCCGAGGCAGAACCCGTTCTTCGCGCGCGGCCGGCTGCTCTCACGCGAAGACGCCGAGAAGTATCAGGACGTCTTCAAGGAACACGAGGCGTGGAGCGGGGCGAGCGCGAAGTGGTTGTTGATGGCCGAAGAGCCGCCCGGGAAAGACTTCGGGGCGGTCTCGATGTTCGCCTTCGTGCTGCTCTTCGCCGCGGTGAATGCCTGGCTCTTCGTGAGAGGCCTGACGTCTCGGCGCTAGTTGCCCCTCAGTCGCCGAAGGCGTCGTCGATCGAGGTGGC
>JAYTAT010000472.1:0-3954 GCA_043737315.1 Archangium sp. | reverse complement strand
CCTGACGATCGAGTTCGAACACCGCCGAGGACAGCCGGCGATGCGAACGGAGCACGCTCTCGATGAACTCCCGCGTCTGCTCCCGCCAGGCGGGGCCGCGCTTGAGTGACGTGATGACCCGCAACGACTTGAGCTGGTCACGATTGAGCCGAACCAGCGCCGCCTCGAGACCGGTGAACAGATCGTCTTCGATGGAAACGATCAGCCGGCTGAACTTGCCCTTCGTGTCGCGCTCGAAGCGCATCGTCCACTCGCCCCGCCACGGCTGAGGCCAGGAAGGCGGCTTCGCGACGAACTCGAGCACCCGCAGCGCCGAGCCGGCCAGCTCGAGCTCCAGCACCGCCGCGCCGACGCGCTCGAACGAGCCCTGCGCCTGAAGCGAGAGCGTCGTGACCTGATGCATGAGTGAACAACCGGCAAACCACCACACCGCCTCATCGATCGGCGCGAGCAGCCGCAGGGTGTTCAAAGACCAGTCGGGCTTCGCGACCTCGCGGCCACCGAGGTGGCTGACCTCGATCAGCTCGAAGGCCCTGCGCGCGCCGTGCCGGGCCAGCTCTTCCAACGTGCCGCCCCGGAGCGATCGAAGCGTGTGCACGCCAGTCAGGTTCGGGTGGGAAAGAAAAGACGACAAGGTGGTCGCGATACCCGCGGCGTCGATGCACTCCACCGTCGACCAGGCTCGAGGTGTCGGAACCGGCGTGCGCGTGGCGAGCCGCACCTCGCTCAAGAACCCTTCGTGAAACACGGCCATCGGCGCGACCTGACCTTCGAGCCCGTCGAACCACGCGCGGCCCGACGCGGCCAGCAGGCGCTGCATGTGCTCGCGTTTTCCCAGCGGCAATTCACCCGCGGCGTGCGCGAACTGAAGCGCGATGAACTCACCCCGCGCGTCACCCTGTTCCGTGAGCGCGTCCGCAAACACCAGGCGTGCTGAGTCTTCCTTCGGCGCCGAATGCACGGCCGCAAGCAGCCCCGCGGTCAGCCGCTGCGAAGGCGCCAGCTTGAGCTCGAGCGCCTCGAGCAGGGCGTCGATCGACGAAGGAAGTTGCGGCTCGGCGGGCCAGCGCCCTGCCCACCGCAGCGCGAGGGGCTGAAAAATAGCGGTGTAGCGCGCGGCATTCCACGGCGAGGTGTGCTCCGAGGCCGGCAGATCTTTCGGAACCCGATCCACCGCCTCCACCGAACCCCAGCGCAGCAGCAGCTCGTAGACGTCTTGCCAGAAGCGGTGCCCCGCGGTGCTCGCATAGCGGCTGCCCGTGTCGAGCTCGAGCAAGCTACCCACGATGCGCGGGTCGGGCCCCAGCCGGGCCAACGCGCTCAACCGCCTCGCAGCATCTTTGGGCTTTTTGCTCCAGGGGGCGGCGAGCAGCTCCTGCAGCTCGACCGGCCCCGCGTGGCTGGCGAGCTCGAGCCACGCCGCTTCTCGTTCTTCCTGATTCGCGCCCGGCACCGGCTCGACCTGTATCTGCCTTGCGAAACCACGCGCCAGCCGCGCCAACCGCGACGAAGGCGCCAGCGCCCAGGCCCGGCACAGCGCAAGCGTGGCCACGATCGGAGAGGCCGCCTTCCCTGCTGCTTCCAGCTCGTGCTGCAGCGCGCTCATCGACAATCCAGAGGCAGCCCCAGCTCGAGCCTCAGCGCCACGTGCGCATCGTAGCCGTTCGCCCGGTGATCGCCCGCGGTGTACACGATGCGCTCGCCCCGGCGGATGACCAGGCCATGACTGGCCCAGTCGAAGCGCTCGACAGCCGCCTTCGCCTCGGGCGCCAGGTGCGGCACCGTGCGGACCTGGACCTGACCGTGGAACTCAGTGGGGAGACCGCTCACGGCGGCCCGCGTCGCGTCGCAGACGCGTCAGAACCGTAAGTAATAATAGGTGAGCTCGAGTTCGTCAGGCTGGTTGGTGGGAGCGCAGGCTGCAAGCGCGAGCAACAGACCAGGTCGAAGGAGACGCATCCCACGCATGTTCAGCCCGCTGTGCAGAGCGGTCAATGCCCAGATGCGATCACGACTGCAGTCGAGCGACCATCTCGACCTCGAGTTGCAGGTCGGGCCCACGACGTCAGCGCGAACCATCACGAGGTCGTGGGGTGAGTCTGAAGAAGTACCTGGCGACGTGGCCACACGACGCGGGCCAACGTTTGCTGGCACCGCGCGTCTGGAGATTCATCAACCTGATGGTCGAAGAACCTGGGCGTTGAGGTCAGGGCTGAAAGTCGTGGCCGTCCCCGTGGCTCCACAGGAGACTCAACAACCCCATGGCGACCCCGAAGCCCCTCCTCCCTGAAGCCCAGATGGGTGCTGCTGAAAAGCTGCTCGACCTGGTGCTCTCCAGCTCAGCGCACCTCTGGCACAACCGCCCCGGCATCGAGGTCAACGGCACCTGGCTGCCCCGGCCCCAGAAGGGCGCACCCCGGCCGAAGAACGCGCGCGACGTCACGCCGGGCCTCCACGTGGCGGCGGCCGCGCGGCTCTACGAGAAGCTGCTCGAGATCTACCGGCTCAACGCCGACTTGATGGCGCACTTCGCGAGCTACGCGCTCACGCAGACCGATTGGCGTGACCTCAAGGTGGCGTGCGCCGCGTTGATGCTGGTGCAGGCGCGCTCGGGGCAGCCGGTGAAGGAAGACGACGGCTCCGTCGCGTTCTACGACGACGACTTCCGCCGCCTCGGTGAGGCCATGCTGATGTTCTACGAGAAGAAGTCGACGCGCATGATCACGCCCAAGGCCGTGCTGCGTGTGGCCCAGCTGCTGGAGACGCCCGAGATCGCCGCGCTCAACCGCAAGGCGGGCTTCGGAGATCCCGCCGCCAAGAAGCCGCCACTCGGCCGCTGGAAGCGCGCTGCCCAGAAGTGGCTCGCCCTGCGCGAGAACAACCCCGCCATGCTCAAGGGCCTGGTGAAGGCCGGCTTCAAGGAGACCATCAAGGATCTCGCGCGCAAGGCTGGCTACAAGCCGGCCACGCAGAGCTTCTTCGAGGTGCTCGGCTGGAAGCAGAAGCAGTCTGAAGGGGGCCACCGCACGGTCGGCCTGGGCACGCTCAAGCTCGACAAGCAGGAGCGCTTCGATGGGCTCTCTGAGGCAGAGATCTGCGAGGCGGTCGAGACACAGCGCCTCTCGTACAAAGACGTGGTCGGCCGGTTGCCGAAGGAACTGGGGCTGACGCCGGCGATCATGGCGGCGGTGTTCCCGTCATTGTCCGATCGTGACCTGCGCATTCTCACGCCCACGCTCGAGGAGCTGGGCTTGATGGCCGACCCGGAGATCCGGGCGCGGTGGGAGAAGGCCATCGGCACGGCGACCGATCAGCGCGCGCTCAACATCGCGAAGAACGTTCGCAGCAAGGAGATCCGCGAGAAGCTCGAAGAGGCGGCCGACAACGCGGCGCGCGGCGCCATCACCGAAGCGACGAAGGACGTCGACGTGCGCGTGATGTTCCTCATCGACAAGTCGGGCTCGATGCAGGGCGCGATCGAGCAGTCGAAGGAAGCGCTGACCAAGATCCTCGCGGGCTTCCCGGTGGAGAAGCTCTCCATCGCCACGTTCGACACCATGGGCACCGTGCTCCGGCCGAAGGCGGCCACGCGCGCGGCGGTTCAGCACATGCTCAAGGGCATCAACGCCGACGGTGGCACGGTGCATGGCGCTGGCGTGCGGGCGCTGCAGGGCTCGGGCGCCGCGATGCCCAAAGGTTCGCGCCTGGTGGTGATCGTGGTCGGTGACGAGGCCGGTGAGGCGGGTGATCAGTTCGCGCGCTCGTTTCTTGAGTCGGGCTTCGATGTGTCGGCGATGGCGATGCTGGTCTCGGTCGCAGGTCAGGGCGCGCGCGGGAACACGGTACGTACCTGCGCGGCGTTCATGAAGGTGCCGTTCAGCGAGGTGAACGTGTCGCAGTTCGACGATCCGTACCAGGTGACGCGGGTGCTCAAGGCGTTGCTCGACGCGCCCG
>JAYTAT010000471.1:0-3965 GCA_043737315.1 Archangium sp. | reverse complement strand
GGCCCGCCGAGCTCAATGAAGAGGTGCGCGCGTTTCTGCGCGACAACCTGCTGGCCGAGCGGCTCGGTGATGCGCGGCGCGCTGAGGAGGCGATGAAGAGGGGCTTCGTGCCGGCCAGCGAGCGCGTGGCGTTTCTCGCGGAACGGCCGTTCTACTTGCCCGAGGTCGACGAGACGTTGGCGAGCGCAATCGATCTGGAGGATCTCGTCGCTGCGTTTTCGACCGGACTTCAGGCGCTGCGCACGGCAGACCCGGCGCTCGATCTGGTCTTCGAGTTCATCGACTGACTGCTACTTCGCGGGAGGCCGCGGGTACACCAGGCACGTCTCGGAAAAGTACGCAGACTCGGGCGACACGTAGTTCACCGCCATCGCGCGGGCGACCTTGTCGAGCTCAGTGCCGAACGAAGGCACGAAGCACACGTCGGGCGCCGACTTGAACTTGCTTTGAATGCGCTGAAAGCCCCGCTGCAGCGTGGTGAGATCCAGCTTCCCGCCGCGCAACGGCACGGTCGGACCGTTGGGATCGCCACCGGGCAGCTTGCCCAGATTGGTCTGCAACTCGAACCCATCGGCTCGCTGAATCACGCGCAATTTCCCCGGCACCGGCTCATCGATCCACGCCTGGAATCCGGGCGCATCGCGCAGCGTCAGCTTGAAGGCGATCGCCGCCTCGGGATGTTTGAGCCACACCTCTTCTTTCGCATCGGACAGCCTCGCCAGCACCGGGGCTATCTGCGCGAGGTACGTCTCTTCATCAGGCACCAGCACGACCGGCCCGGTGCCGGCAGGCACCACCGTCTTCTCACCGCTCAGCGTCACGAGGCGAGCACCCGCGGGAAGGGCTGGACCGACCGGGGTGAAGGGCACCACCTCGTACAGCGCGTCGCGCGCATCACCCGCGTCGACCACCACCCGCTCCAACGGCTCGAGGGGCCTGGGCTGCGCGCGGGCAATCGGCGACGGTTTCTGCTCCTGACACGCCGCCAGCAGCAGCAGCGGCAGCGGCAGCCACCTCACTCCAACACCGCGGTCGCTTGCGGAAACGCGCGCGACACACACGCGGCCGAAGCGAGGCCCCTGGTCACCGCGTCGTACGCCGCTTCCTTCGCGGTCTTGAAGAGCACCATGCCAGCGAAACGTCTGGCGTCATCGGCGTGGCCGGCGCTGCGAATGTAGATGGCCTTCACGCGCTCGGGGAACTCGGCGCGCATCTGGGCGTAGACCTCAGGGTCGTGCTCGCCCGAGTCGCCGATCAGCACCACGGGGTTGGGGATCTCTTCGAGCAATGAGCGAATGACGGGCTGCTTGTAGTTCGACATCGTGGAGGGCCCGAGATCGCGCAGGTAGATGCCGAAGACGGGAAAGCCGTGCGAGTTCAAGAACTGCCGCACCCGGCCCAGGTACTGCGCCGGAGATCCGCTCACCAACGCGAAGCCGGGCCGCGCCGTCTTGTCTTCCTTCAAGCAGCCGTAGAAGTCCGCCATGCCGTCGACCACCGGCTGACTGGTCTCGTCTTGCATCAGCGCCGCCTTCACCAGCTTCGAGGTGTCGACCACGTTGGTGATTGCGAGCGTGTCGTCGAAGTCGGACACCACGAAGAACTCTGCTTCCGGCGAGACGATGTCGACGGTAGCGATGCCTGCTTCGGAGCCCATCACGTGTGCTTCAGCGGTGGTGAGCCCCACCTCGAAGGGCGTCTTGTCACCCAGGAGTGTCACGCTGAAGTTTCCATCATGGCCGCTGACCACCTCGACGCTCCGGCCGGCGTAGCGGATCTCGACGAGGGCGCCTTTCCAGTTGGGCGAGGTCAGCCTGCGCAGGTTCTTCGAGAAGGTGGAGCTGCCCGACGAAGGGGCGTGCTTGAGCACCCGGCCCGAGAGCGTGACCTGACCTGGCGTACCGACGGCCGGAAAAAGAAGCACCACCGCGCTCGCCCAGGAAGTTGCGGCGAGCAATACAATCATCAGCGAGAAGGAGCGCATCGGGCGCGTACCTTACCTTTGACTTCGCCCCAGAGGCACTGCTCCCACTCGAACGGTCGGCTGAGGGGTGCTCCAACAAGTGCGTGAGCGGCCCGAGCGGCGTGGTACCTTCCGCGAGCCCGAGCGGACGCCCACGTTGTCACCTGCCGAAACCACCAGATTCGGAAAGTATGAGCTGCTCGACCGCATCGCTGCGGGCGGGATGGCTGAGATTTTTCGTGCGCGCTACGAGCCGGCTCCGGGCGTGACGAAGCAGGTGGTCATCAAGCGGATCCTCCCTCACTACGCGGAGAACAAGGCCTTCATCGGCATGTTCACCAACGAGGCGAAGATCGTGATGGGCCTCTCGCACGGCAACATCGCGCAGGTCTTCGACTTCGGATCCATCGACGGCGACTACTTCCTGGCGATGGAGCTGGTCGACGGCCACCCGCTTTCCAAGGTGGTCAAACGCGCGCGCACCTTGGGCATTCCGGTGTTGCCGCCCGAGTTCTGCGCCTTCGTCTGCGCCGAGATGCTCAAAGGCCTGCACTATGCCCACGCGCGGCTCGATGAGACGGGCCGGCCCCTGAAGATCGTGCACCGTGACGTGAGCCCGCAGAACGTGCTCATCAGCTACGAGGGCCAGGTCAAGCTGGTCGACTTCGGCATCGCCAAGGCACGCAACGCCAGCAGTGAAGAGACGGCGGCGAACGCGGTGAAGGGCAAATACGCGTACTTCGCGCCCGAGCAGGCGAAGGCCAAAGAGCTCGACGCGCGCACCGACGTCTTCGCAGCGGGCATCGTGTTGTACGAGCTGCTCACCGGGCAGCTGCCATTTCAGGGCCGCTTGATGGACGTGATGGCCCGCATCGTTCGTGGGCAGTTTCAGAAGCCGCGTGAGTTGAACCCGCGCATACCGCCCGATCTCGAGCGGGTGGTGCTCAAGGCCATGGCGCTCGAGAAGAACGATCGCTACCAGACGGCCGAGGCTTTCCAGCAAGACCTCAACCGGTTTCTCGCGAACAACCACCCTGAGTTCACGGGCGGCATGGTCACCCTCTTCCTGCACCTGCTGTTCGAAGAAGAGCTCGTGAAAGAGGGCCGGCCGGTGCAGATCCCCCGCGAGTTCGTGGAGCGCGCGCAGAAGTGGAAGCAGCCGCTGCCACCGCCGCAGGATCCCGGCAAACGTGACGAGGCAGAAGACCCCACTGAAATGGTGGCGATGTCGGACCCCAAGCTCAACTTCGGGCCGTCGCCGAAGTTCGATGAAGTGGCAGCGCCGCCGCAGAAATTTCCCTGGGTGCGTGCGCTCGCGTTGCTGGCGGCCGCGACCGCGGTGGGTTTCGGCGCGGTCACCGTGATGCAGCGCATGAAAGAGGGCACGCTCGAGATCACCAGCGTACCGAGCGGCGCTGAGGTGTTTCTCGACGGCAAGGTGCTCCCAACCAAAACGCCCACGCAGGTCGCGCGGCTGCCAGGCGATCGCACGCTGCGGCTCGAGGTGAAGTCCCCGGGCTACCAGGTGTGGAAGAACGAAGTGCCGCTCAAGTCGGGGCAACACCTGCTGGTCGAAGCGAAGCTCGAGGTGACGCCGCCGCCTGAGCCGGTACAGGTGAAGGTCGATCCCGCGCCCCTGCCGCCTGAACCGCCGCCTGCGCCTGATCTCGTAGTGTGGCCCACGGCGAAGTTTGCGCTCGATGCCACGCGGCATCGGCTCGATCTCTCGAGTTCGGGTGCGGTGCTGGTGAAGCTCGAGCCGACGAAGACGTACCGCGTGTCGCTGCTGGGCAAGGGCATCACGCCGGGCTGGGCGTTCTACGTGGTGAGCGATGGCGGCGCGCAGCCCGGCACCTTCAGCGCGGATCCGCTGCTGATCAAGAGCGCCTCGAAGTTCTACGCGTTCCACGTGCCGGCTTCGTTGCTGGGCTCGGGTGAGAAAGATGAGACGAAAGCGCGTTCGCTCTCGGTGTTGATCGAGGGTCAGAAGAAGGCGCAGCTC
>JAYTAT010000470.1:0-9743 GCA_043737315.1 Archangium sp. | reverse complement strand
CAGTCTCGTCTGACAGGCAGCAGAACCCGTGTGCAAAGCCGGGGGGCACCCAGAGTTGTCTGCGGTTCGATTCCGACAGCTCGCAGCCGTACCACTTGCCGAAGTGCGGCGAGCCCACCCGCACGTCGACCGCCACGTCGAACACGGCCCCGCGCGTGACACACACCAGTTTCCCCTGCGCGTTCGGGTTCTGAAAATGCAACCCACGCAGGGTGTCTTTGACCGAGTGGCTCCAGTTGTCCTGAACGAACGGGCCCGGCACACCATGCACGGCGTACTTCTCGGCGTGGAAGGTCTCGAGAAAGAAGCCGCGCGTGTCAGAGAAGACACGAGGGGTGATCAACAACACCCCCGGCAGTGGCGTGGCGTCGACGTTCACGAGCGCTTCTTGAGCAACGAGAAGAGGTACTCGCCATAGCCATTCTTCTTCATGGGTTCGGCGAGCTTCTCGAGCTGAGCGTCGTCGATGTACTTCATGCGCCAGCAGATCTCCTCGAGGCAGGCCACCTTGAGGCCGGTGCGCCGCTCAATCACATGAATGAACTGAGAGGCCTCCATCAACGACTCGTGCGTGCCGGTGTCGAGCCAGGCAAACCCGCGGCTCATCACCTCGACGGTCAGCGTGTTGCGCTTCAAGTACACGTCGTTGACGGCGGTGATCTCGAGCTCGCCCCGGGCGGAGGGCTTCAAGGTGCGCGCGATGTCGAGCACGTCATTGTCGTAGAAGTACAAGCCGGTGACCGCGTAGTTCGACTTGGGCGCTTTCGGCTTCTCTTCGATCGAGATCGCCTTGCCCGTCGCGTCGAGTTCCACCACGCCGTACCGTTCGGGATCGCTGACCTGGTAGCCGAAGACGGTCGCGCCTTTGGTCAACTTCGCCGCGCTCTGCACCATCGCGCTGAAGCCTTCGCCGAAGAAGATGTTGTCGCCCAGCACGAGCGAGACGCTGTCGTTGCCGACGAATTGCCGGCCGATGATGAAGGCCTGCGCCAGGCCATCGGGGCTGGGCTGCTCGGCATAGGTGAAGGACACGCCCCACTGCGTACCGTCGCCCAGCAGCTCGCGGAACCGCGGCAGATCCTGCGGGGTCGAAATGATGAGGATCTCGCGGATGCCCGCCAGCAGCAGCGTGCTGATGGGGTAATAGACCATCGGCTTGTCGTGAATCGGCAGCAGCTGCTTCGAGACGACGCGCGTGAGCGGATAGAGCCGGGTGCCTGAACCACCGGCCAGAACGATACCCTTCATGAGGTGCTTCCTTTGTATTCGGCGTAGAGGCGATTCAGAGAGGCCGCGAGCGAGAGCGGCTTCGCGCTGAGTGCCTCGAGGGTGCGGCTCACATTCAGACCGCTCTTCGCGGGGCGGGGGCTGGGCAGGTTCACGTCGGCCATGCGGCTCGGCTCGATGAGGCCCGCGTCGAAGCCGAAGCGCGCACACAGCTGCTGGCCGAAGGTGACCCTGTCGACCACGTCAGCGCCGCTGGTGTGCCAGATGCCGGCGAGGCGACGTTCGGCGAGCTCAGCCAGCATCTGGGCGGCGTTGCTGGCGTGCGTGGGCGAGACCCATTGATCCGTGAACAGCTTCACGTTCTTGCCTGAGCTCAGCGCGTCGATGAGCCACGAGCCGAAGTTGTTCTTGCCCGTCGAAGGCCAGCCGTAGACCACCGCGGTGCGTGCGATGGTCCAGCTCGCTGAAGGCAACAACGCGCGCACGGCTTCTTCCCCTGCGTGTTTGGTGATCGCGTAGGTGCCGCGCGGGTTGGGAATGGCGTCGACGTCGTAGGGGCCTGCGTTGCCATCGAAGACGTAGTCGGTCGAGACGTGAACGAGGTGGCTGCCCAGCTCACGCGCGCCTCGGGCCAGGGTGGCCACGGCTTCCACGTTCGCGGTGTACGCACCCAGGGGGTCACGTTCGCAGCCGTCGACGTCGGTCATCGCCGCGCAGTTGATGATCACCTGCGGGCTGAGTTCTTTGAGTGCCAGTCCGAGCGTCACGGCATCGCCCAGCTCGATCGACACGTACTGAGCTCCGCCCAGGTCCGTGGCGCGCTGATGACCGCGGCCCAGGCCGATCACCTCGTGGCCTCTCGAGGCGAGGGTGCGCAGCAGGCGGCCTGCGACCAGACCGTTGGCGCCCGTGACGAGGAACCGCATCAGGCCTTGAGCCGCGCGGCGTACTGCGTGTCGAAGTAGCTCTTGTAGGCACCGGAGAGGATGCGCTCCCACCAGGGCTTGTGGTCGAGGTACCACTTCACCGTCTCACCCAGCGCCTGCTCGAAGACGTGCGTGGGCGCCCAGCCCAGCTCACGTTTGCTCTTGGAGGCGTCGATGGCGTAGCGCTTGTCGTGACCGGGTCGGTCTTTGACGTACTTGATGAGCGACTCGGGCTTGCCGACCGCAGAGAGGATCGCCTTGACGATCTGAATGTTCTGCCGCTCTGAGTTGCCGCCGATGTTGTAGCACTCGCCCTTCTTGCCCTTCTCGAGCGCGAGGGTCAGCGCGGCGCAGTGATCTTCCACGTGCAGCCAGTCGCGCACGTTGGTGCCGTCGCCGTAGACCGGCAGCGGCTTGTCGTTGATGGCGTTGGCCACCATGAGGGGGATCAGCTTCTCGGGGAACTGGTACGGCCCGTAGTTGTTCGAGCAGCGGGTGACCACCACGTCGAGCCCGAAGGTGCGTTCGTAGGCCAGGGTGATGAGGTCGGCCGCGGCCTTCGAAGACGAGTAGGGCGAAGAGGGGTCGAGCGGGGTGGTCTCGGTGAAGAGGCCGGTGGGGCCCAACGAGCCGTACACCTCATCGGTGGAGACCATGAGAAAGCGCGAGAGCTTTGCGTGGCGCGCGGCCTCGAGCAGCACGTTGGTGCCCAGCACGTTGGCCACGATGAAGGCTTCGGGCCCGAGGATGGAGCGGTCGACGTGGCTCTCGGCCGCCAGGTGCATGATGGCGTCGATCTTGTGGGACAGGATGACGTGGTCGACGAGCTCGCGGTTGCAGATGTCACCGCGAACGAAGATGTGCTGCGGGTCGTGCTCGAGGTCGGTGAGGTTCTCGAGGTTGCCGGCGTAGGTCAGCTTGTCGAAGTTGACGAGCTTCCACTGGGGACGATGTTTGCGCAGGTACTTGACCAGGTTCGATCCGATGAACCCGCAGCCGCCGGTAACGAGGACGTTCATTTGGGAGGCGTGCGTAGTGAGCCTGTTCGCGGGGGTCAACGGCCAAGGAAAGCGTTGATGACCGAACGTCAATTGCGTAAGGCAAGCACCCATGAAGAAGGCACTGATCACGGGCATCACGGGGCAGGACGGCAGCTATCTCGCGGAGCTTCTCCTCGCGAAGGGCTATGAGGTTCACGGCATGGTGCGCCGTTCTTCTGAAGAGAAGTTCGAGCGCATCGCGCACCTGAAAGATCAGGTCACGCTGCACCAGGGCGATCTGCTCGATCAATTCTCGTTGGCGGCGCTGATCGAGAAGGTTCAGCCCGAAGAAATCTACAACCTCGCAGCGCAGTCCTTCGTGCCGACCAGCTGGAGCCAGCCGGTGCTGACCGGCGAGTTCACCGCGTTGGGCGTCACCAAGATGCTCGAGGCCGTGCGCCACACGAACCCGAAGATCCGTTTCTACCAGGCCTCGTCGTCCGAGATGTTCGGCCGGGTGCTCGAGGTGCCCCAGAAGGAGACCACGCCCTTCTACCCGCGCTCGCCGTACGGCGTGGCGAAGGCCTACGGTCACTTCATCACCGTGAACTACCGCGAGTCGTTCAACCTCTTCGCGGTCAGCGGCATTCTGTTCAACCACGAGTCGCCCCGCCGCGGCCTCGAGTTCGTCACGCGCAAGGTCAGCTACCACGCAGCGCTGATCAAGCTGGGCCTAAAGAAGAAGCTGGGCGTGGGCAACCTCGACGCGAAGCGCGACTGGGGGTTCGCAGGTGACTACGTCGACGCGATGTGGCGCATGCTCCAGCAGGACACGCCCGATGACTATGTGGTGGCCACCAACGAGACTCACACCGTTCGCGAGCTGATTCAGACCGCCTTCGCGCACGTGGGCCTCGAGTGGGAGAAGTACGTCGAGATCGACCCCGCATTCGTTCGCCCGGCCGAAGTCGAGTTGTTGATCGGTGACTACAGCAAGGCAAAGCAGAAGCTGGGCTGGGAGCCGAAGGTGCGTTTCAAAGAACTCGTCGGAATGATGGTCGACGCTGATCTGAAGCGCCTCGAACAACGCAGGCCGTCCGACCCGTACTGATGCGAGTGCTCATCACGGGCGCTGGCGGCTTCGTCGGGCCCCACCTCACCCGCGCTCTTCAGGCTGCAGGTCACGAGGCCGTGGGGCTGGGGCGCAAGCTCGCGCTCGACATCGACGTGACCGACGCGCGCGCGACCGCAGCGGCTTTCGCGAAGGTGAAGCCAGACGCCGTGGTGCACCTCGCGGGCATGTCGTCAGTCTCCGAGTGCGCGAAAGATCCCATGCGCGCGTTACAGGTGAATGCGGGCGGAACGCTCAGCGTGATGCAGGCGGTGCTGGGCTTGAAGGCGCCGTGCCGGGTGCTGCTGGTCAGCTCAGGCGAGGTCTATGGCGCAGCCGCGGGCTCGGCGCCCATCGACGAGAGCGCGTTGCCTGATCCCGTCAACGTGTACGGCGCGACCAAACGTGCGGCGGAGGTCATCGCGCTCCAGCACGCCCATCAGGGCCTCGACGTGGTCATCGCGCGGCCCTTCAACCACATCGGTGCCGGGCAGACGCCGACCTTCGTGATGCCCTCCTTCGCGCAGCAGCTCATGCGCGTCGCACCGGGTGAGCAGGTGACGCTCGAGGTCGGCAACCTGTCTGCGGTGCGCGACTTCAGCCACGTCGAAGACATCGTTGCTGGTTACCTGGTGCTGCTCGAACGCGGCACCAGAGTCCAGATCTACAATCTGGCCTCCGGCGTCGGCCGCACGATCGAGTCGATGTTGCTGTCTTTGGTGGCCGAATCGGGCCGGCACGCGGCGTTGCGCGTCGATCCTGCGCGGCTTCGACCCATCGACACTCCCGTGTTGATCGGCGCTGTCGAGAAGCTCAGGCAACTGGGCTGGGCCCCGGCGCTTCCGATCGAGCGGGCCCTCGGTGAACTCCTGCACGAGATGGAGCGCGCGCCCTTATCAGGGCGCCTCTTTTGACCTCGAACCGTTCTGTTCGGCTGCCATGAAGCTGCACCTGATGGTCTAGCTAGGTGTCGCGCCGTGCCTCTTGTGGCTTCAGGCGCTCGACCCCGGCCGTCAGCAGCAGGGCTGCGGTCGCGAAGCTGCTCACCACCGTCCAGAACAGGTAGCGGAAGTCGGCCGACGGCGCGAGCAGGAGCAAGGTGAAGGTGAATAGGAAGCCCGAGAGCGCGGTGGCGAAGGCCAGCGAGCCGGGCTTGCGCCAGAGCAACACGCCGCACAGCAACGTCGAGAGGCCCAGCCAGAACCAGCCTCTGAACGCGAGCGAGTTGCGGGTGCGCTCCTGCACCGCGCGAAACGCCCGGGGGAGCGAGGTATCGGCCTGCCACACCCGCAGTCCCCAGTCGTTTGTGTCGATGCCCACGTGAAAGGCATAGAAGACGTCGCCTTCGAGGCCAAGCAGGTAGCTAAAGAAGGCCAGCCGGCTCTTCGCGTAAGCCAGCGGGCGCCGGGGGATCACCTGGGCCCACTCGGTCAAGATCTCCGTCCGGTGGGAGACCACGAAATCGGGATTCACGTGCCTGACCGGCTCGGTGCCGTACAGGATAAAGATCATCGTCGAGGGCGTGTAGGTGACCTTGAGGTCCTCCACGGAGACGTCGTTCGCAAAGACCGAATCTGAAAAGAGCTCAGGGCTGTCGATGTAGACCGCCGAGAGATCGAGGAGCGCAGGCATGCAGAGCATGCAGGTGTCTTCCGCACGCGAGATGCGCTCCACGATGGGCGAGACCAGCGCCAACAAGCCCATCGCGCCCACCACCGCACCGAATCGGCGGGCCCGTGACGAGGCGATCGAGGCCACCTGGCCCGAGGCGAAGGCCAGGAAATTGTTGCGGCAAAAGCGACGGTCAGCGAAGCGAGCTGACGAGGGCGCGGGCCTCGACGATGTTGTCTTCGATGCTGCAGTAGGTCCACCCGCCGTAGCGGCCGATGGTGTGCACCCCTGCGTTCGCCAAGCGCTCCCTGGTGACGTTCACTTCAGCCGTGGAGTCGCGGGTGATGTGCACGTAGGCGGGGTTCATCACCACCGAGTGCTCTGCCACCAGCTTCTGCGTGGTGATCACCCCTTCGCGCTTCAGACCGTCGAGCACCGCTTCACGCAGCGCAGGCACGTCGATTTTCGCGCCATGAGGTGAGCCGAGCTCGACGTACAGGCTCATGCGGTCGGTCTCGAAGATGTTGTCGTAGAAACCCACCCGATAGAACGGCAGCGAGCGGTCGGGGTAATAGACCCAGTGCACGTCTTTCGGGCCCTTCCCGTCGAAGCCCAGGTTGAACACCAGCACCTGGTTCCACGTGAAGCGCTTGAGGTCGACCGGCTGACCACACAGCTGCATCAGCGCAGGGAAGGGTGCTGAGGAGACCAGCCGCTCGAAGCGGTACTCGTCTTTGTTCGTGCGCACCGTCTTCGCAGCGACATCGATGGCGATGACCGACTCATTCAGGTGAATCGCAGAAGGCTCGACTTCGCTGGCGATCGCGTTGACGTATTCAATCGCGCCGCCTTCAGGGTACGTGAAGATCGCGTTGTACGAGGCGTTGTCCGACTGCTTCATGTTGCGAATGATGTCGGTCAGATCGGCGTGTGGGAAGAAGCGGCCCATCGCGTCAGGGTCGAGCGTGGCCAGGTCGGTCGCGTAGAGCTTCTCGTTGTACGGAATGAGGAACTTCTCGGCGATGGAGCGGCCAAAGCGGGCGTACAGCATCTCTTTGAAGTTGGTCTGCGGGTCGCCCGGCTTGGCGAAATACAGATCGTGCAAACAGTCGATGAACTCCGCCTGCGGCAGTTGGTGGATGTTCTTCTGGAACGGAAAGTCGATCTGCCGCCCCGCGTAGGAAACGAACGACTTCTTCACCACCTTGCGCACCTGCTGGCCCGGCATGCGGTCGAGCAAAAACCGTTCGATCTCAGGGTGCTTGAAGTGGAAGAAATGGCCCGAGTAGTCCCAGACGAACCCGTCCTTCTTCACCGTCTTGCAGTAGCCGCCGATCTCTGCGTCACGCTCGAGGATGACGAGGTCCGTGCCCTTGCCGAGCGCCGCCGCCGTGGCGAGCCCGCTCATGCCTGCACCGATGATCACCGTGCCGACTTTTCTCATGCGCGAGTGCTTACGCCACGTACGTGCCCGCGCCGAGTGCGATCGCCAGGAGACCCAGCAACACGGCGAAGGTTGCCAGCACCACCTTGCGGAGTACCGGCCGTTCCGTCAGCAGCAACGCCGTGGTGAGGAAGAGCGGGAAGGCGGCGATCACGTACCGGCCCAGGCCCTGGAAGTCTTTGCTCGAGACCGCGGGGATTCCTACGATCAGCAACGTGAAAAGGCCGTAGCCCCAGCCGAGCCGCTTGAACGTGGGCACCACCATGATGAGCGCCAGCACCGTCACCAGCGCGTGGCCCCCGAGCCGAAGGCCGATGCGCGGCTCGACCTGCGGGAACATCGTCTTGAACCACTCCACCTTGAGCCACGAGTGCCAGCCGGGTGGTTGGGCCCAGCCGGGCGCCGCCTGCACGTGCACGAAGGCGATCGGGTCGTCGAAGCGCACCTCGAGGTAGGCCATGAACGCGATCAGACCCAGTCCCGCGAGCGCGGGTACGAGATCGATCAGCCGCAGGGGCGAACCACGGCGGCGTTCGAGACTTCGCACCAGCAGGCCTACCACCACGGCGGGTGCGACCGGGCGGCTGGCGCAGGCAAGCGCTCCCAGCACGGCCGAGAGCAGCGGGAGGTCTTTTTCCAACGCCCAGAAGGCGCCCACTGCGAGCAGCAGGAACAACGCGTCTGAGTAGACGACCCCGTAGAGGTATTCAGCGAACGGGTAGAGCGCGAGCAGCCAGAAGGCCGTTTGCCAAGAACCCGGTGCGAGGTGCTTTGCCCAGCGGCTGAAGGCGTAGAGGCCTCCCATTGCGCACAGGAAAGAGACTGTGATGCCTGCGACCCAGCGGTTGATTCCCAGCCAGGTGACGGCTCGGATCAACAGCGGGTACAGCGGGAAGAATGCGACGGGGGATTGTTCGCCGGGTTTGAGCCAGTAGCCGTTCTGCGCGATTTCTCCGTACCAGCTCGCGTCCCAACGGATCAGCGCCTCGATGAAGGCGACGTCGGGCACGTCGGGTGGCATCCAGTTCGTCGGCGGGTAGAGGATCGAGCCGAGCGTGGCCAGCGCGATCGAGAGGATTCCGATCGGGAGCGATCTGACCAGGGGCCACAGGTGGCCCCTCACCCCGACCCTCTCCCCGCTTTGCAGGGCGAGGGGGCTACTTGCCGACATGGCGAATCGTCACCAGGGCTCCATCGACGTCTTCCCGGCCTTTGAGATCCACCACGCCTTCCACGTACCAATCTTGCTCACCCTTCGAATCGATCAACGCGTGACGAACCGTCCACTGTCGATCCTCACCAGGGATCATCTGCGTGAGCACCGGCTGACGCGCTCTGGGCGTGGTGTCCAACGACGGGTGTTCAGCCCAATACGGCTCCAACGCCTTCTCGAGTGACTCCTCGGTCCACCCCGAGTCCGCGCCTCCCAGCTGCTCCACTGCCGCTTCGTACGATTTGCGAGCGAGCAGGCGAACCAGCTGATGCAGCTCCGAGCGCACCCGCGCTGCCAGCGCCTTCGGGTTCTTCGCGAGGTCGGGCTTCTTGCGCGGTGTGTTCGCGACGGGCGCATCGACTTCCTCCGTCGTGCCGTACCGCATCGCTTCCCACTCGGCGACCAGCGAACTGTCGGTGTGTTTGAGCGTCGTCAGCACGTACGCCGCGATGTCGTCGAGCGCCTCGTTGCGCGAAGACTCGGGCACGTTCTGCACGATCGTCTTGTACACATCAGACAGGTACCGCAGCAGCACGCCTTCACTGCGCTGCAGCTCGTACTCCTTGATGTACTCGTTGAACGTCTGGCAACTCTCGAACAGGTCGCGCGCGATCGACTTGGGCCGAACGTTTTCCTTCGCCACCCACGGGTGCTTCGCCGCGAACTCGTCAAACGTTCCGTAGATGAGCTCAGCCAGCGGCTTGGGATGCTCGACCTTCTCGAGCTCGATCATGCGCTGGTCGTATTCCATGCCCTGCGCCTTCAACTCCTGAATCTTCTCGCCCTTGGCCTTGTTCCGCTGCGCATAGAGAACCGGGTCGGGGCTCTCGAGGATCGACTCCACCAGCGACACCACGTCGAGCGCGTACGTCTCGCTGACTGGATCCACCTTGAGCAGCACCTCGAGCAGGTACATCGACAGCGTGTGGTTGAGCGAGAAGTCACGCTGCAGCCCATCGGCCACCTTCACGTGCGCAGCCATGGTCGCCGTGCGCTTGACCACCGCGACGATCCCCGCATCCACCAGCGCGCGGAACACCGTGCGCGAATGCTTGAGCAACCGCAGCTTGTTGATCTCGTACGTGTGCGAGAGGCCGATCAACTCGACCAGCCGCCGATACCCGCTCGTGCTCGCGCCTTCGTAGGCCTGCAGCAGGCTGACGATGAGCCCGTGGGTGACGGTGAAGCGCGACTCGAGCTTCTCAGGCAGGTTCGTGCGCAGCTTCTCGAA
>JAYTAT010000469.1:0-3971 GCA_043737315.1 Archangium sp. | reverse complement strand
TCGGTGGCAGGTCGAAGGTCTCTCTGAACGACCTCAAGAAGGCCGCTGAGACCGCGCCCGAGGTCAGCCAGGGTGCGTGGCGTGAACGGGTCTTCACCCCGCGCGCGGTGATGTCTCGCGAAGACGTGAAGGCAGGCCTGCAGTCGGCACTTCGGGTCGCGCTGGCGAGCGTGAGTCTCCCGCGGGTCGCGATGGAGAAGCTGCGGCCCGCCTGGCTGCCCCTCCTGCGGCAGGCGCTCGAGCAGGCCGGCGGCGACGGCATCGATGTGTGGCTGTTGGCGCTCTTTTCTCCGCCCGGCCGTGACCCGAAGCACCCGCTGTTCTCCGAGTTGTCCGGTGCGCTCCTGCGCATGCGCAACGCGAAGGACCTGGCCTCGTTCGAAGAGGACTCGCTCAAGACGGTCGAACTCGTCGATGCGGCCCTGGGCAACGCGCCCGCAAAGCTGTCCTTCACGCAGACCGAGCGGGTGCTGGAGGGCAAGCTCGAGGTCGACGAGCTGCTTGGTGTTCGCAGCGGCGCCGATGACGATCTCCATCGCCGGCTGACCGAGATCGGCAACGCCATGGGCCAGCTGCGCGATCAGATTCGCAAGATGCCCGGCAAGCAGCCCGATGGCATGTACGCCAACTTCGTGCGGCTCAAGGCCGAGCTGCGTGTGCTGGATGCTGAGTTGAAGCGGCGCGCCGGCACGCTCTGAGTTCGCTTCGAGGGCGCACCCCAGGCGAGTCGCCTCGGACCTCAAAGGTCAACCACGACTCCGCCGCAGTCACCTGATCGCGCGGGGTCAGCTGCGGCCCGCTGCCTGCAAACCCGTGTTCCGTGCGCCGGGTGATGGTCGTCGAGTCAGATGAACAAGTGGCCGAGGGCATGCGGCGCTCGTTGCGCAGCTACGCCAACGCGTGGGACCTGCGCCTCGTACGCGACGTGTCGGATGCGCTGGCGGCGGCAGAAGAAATCGACGCGCTGGTCTGTGAAGCCGCGCACCCCGGCGTGGAGGCGTTGCTCGGAGAGTTCAAACAGCGTTTTCCCCGCGTGACCCGCACCGTGCTGGCTGCCGCCGATCTGAAGCCCGAAACGGTGAGCCGGCTGCAAGCGCTCAGTCACCAGGTGATGCGCAAGCCGCTGTTGCCCGCGCTGCTGTTCGATCTGGTCGAGCGCACGGCCACGGTGATCGAAGCGTTGGGTTCCGAACGGCTCAAGGTGGTGGTCGGTCAACTCGGTGACCTGCCTCCGTTGCCGGCCACCTACTCGAAGCTCTCCGCGATGGCGCAGGATCCCGAGGTCTCGATGGATGCGGTCGCTGCGGTGGTCGAGCGCGATCCCGCCATCACCGCCGCCGTGCTGCGCATCATCAACTCGGCGTACTTCGGTCTGCCCCGGCGCGTCTCTTCGGTGCGCGAGACGGTGCGCTACCTGGGCATCACGCCGCTCAAGAACCTCGTGCTCACCGTCGAGATCTTCGAGGGGCTGGCGCGCGGCAAGCAGGCGCTGGTCCTTCAGCACGAGGCGTTGCTGCGCGCGTACGCCATGCGAGAATTGCTGGGCCGATCGGCGCTGGCCGAGCAGGCTTTCGTAGCGGGGATCCTCGCAGATGTAGGCCAGTTGCTGGTGATCGCAAGGCTGCCCATCGACGCCATCGCCATCGATCGCCGCACCGAAGCCGGCGTACTGCCGTGGGTGGCGCAGGCCGAGCGGCTCGGTTGTACGGCGGCCACCATCGGCGCCCAGCTGCTCGCCCGCTGGAACCTGCCCGCCTCGTTGATCGAAGCGGTCGCCTTGAACCACCTGCCGTCACGCGGCAGTCCCGTGGCGAACATCAGCACCGCGCTCAGTCTGGTCAGCGCCGTGGAATGGTCACTGCGCGCTCCCGAGCACCTGCGCCGTGAATTCCGCCAGCAAGCCGAGCAGCTCATCGGCGCCTTTCCCGCGGCGAGCCTCGAATCGATTGGCCGCTATTTTGGTGGCGCCGCCGAAGCCGTCGCGTAGGGCCCCGCGTCGCGCCAAATAGCCCGTTGATCCTCTCTGCAGTTCGGTGTGAAAGAGCGCTGCGCTCCTGCCGTCCCGCCGAGGGGAAAATCAATGTCGTTTACGCATCTTCACCTGCACACGCTCTACTCGCTCCTCGACGGAGCGATCCGCATGAAGGACCTGATCAAGACGGTCACGGCGAAGGGGATGAAGTCGGTCGCGGTGACGGATCACGGCAACATGTTCGGCGCGGTCGACTTCTACAAGAAGGCCAAGGAAGCCTCGCTCAAGCCCATCATCGGGCTCGAGGCCTACGTCGCGGGACCCAAGGGCAGGGCGGATCGCACCGAGAAGATCGCAAACCACCTCATCCTTCTCGCGAAGAACAAGGAGGGCTACCAGAACCTCCGCTACCTCTCGTCGATGGGCTACCTCGACGGATTTTATTACCACCCGCGCATCGACAAGCAGGTGCTCAAAGATCACAGCAAGGGCCTCGTCGGTCTCACCGCGTGCCTGGGTGGTGAGGTTACCAGCGCTGCCTTTCGCGGCGACATGGATCACGCCCGCCGCGCCGCCACTGAATACAAAGAGATCTTCGAGCCCGGCCACTTCTTCCTCGAGGTGCAGTGGAACGGCATGGAGGAGCAGAACAAGGCCAACGAGAACCTGAAGCAGCTCTCTCGTGACCTCGAGCTGCCGTTGGTGGCCACCGCCGACGCGCACTACATCAAGCAGGAAGACGCGCGCGCACACGAGCTGCTCATGTGCATCGCGTCGGGCAAGACGCTGACCGACAGCAAGCGCATGCGTCACAGCACCGACAAGCTCTACGTGTGCGGGCCCGAAGAGATGCGGGCGTATTTCTCAGATGTGCCTGACGCCGTCGACAACACCATGCGCATCAGCGACATGGTCGAGGAATACAGCATCCTCGCCAAGCCCATGCTGCCCACCTTCAAGGTGCCCGAGGGCTACTCGCCCGACTCCTTCATGGTGGCGTTGTCGAAGAAGGGGCTCGAGAAACGCTTCACCGAGCTCAACTACCCCGTCGACAAAGACCTCTACATGCAGCGGCTCGAGATGGAGACCGCGGTCATCAACAAGATGGGCTTTGCCGGGTACTTCCTCATCGTTCAGGACTTCATCAACTGGGCGAAAGAGGCCGGCATCCCCGTGGGCCCGGGCCGTGGTTCAGGCGCAGGTTCGATCGTCGCGTGGGCGCTGCGCATCACCGACCTCGATCCGATTCCGTACAACCTGCTGTTCGAGCGTTTCTTGAACCCCGAGCGCGTGTCGATGCCCGACTTCGACATCGACTTCTGCCAGGACCGCCGCGACGAGGTGATCACCTACGTGCAGGAAAAGTACGGCCACAACAACGTCGGCCAGATCATCACCTTCGGTCAGCTCAAGGCCAAGAGCGTGCTGCGTGACGTGTGCCGTGTGTACGGCCTGCCGTTCTCCGAAGGCGATCGCCTGGCGAAGCTGGTGCCCGAGATCCTCGGCATCACCTTGAAGCAGGCCATCTTCGGCGACCCCGAGAAGGGGATGGTCGCCGAGCCCCGCCTCAGGGACATGATCGACAACCCGGTGCAGTTCACCGAGGTCGATGGAAAGTCGATCACCAGCAAAGACGTGCTCGAGGTCGCCATGGCCCTCGAGGGGCTCAACCGGCAAGCCGGCCTGCACGCGGCCGGTGTGGTGATCGCCGACAAGCCGCTGTGGGAGTACGTGCCGATCTACCGGCCCTCGGGTGAGACCACGTTGGTCACCCAGTTCGCCAAGGATGAGGTGGAAGCCGCAGGGTTGGTGAAGTTCGACTTCCTCGGGCTCAAGACGCTCACCGTCATTCAGAACGCGATCAACCTGGTCAACCGCAAGCTGCCGGCTGACAAGCAGTTGACGCGCGAGACCATTCCGATCGACGACCCGCGCACCTTCGAGCTCATCAGCGCGGGCGACACGGCGGGCGTCTTTCAGATGGAGTCATCGGGCTTCA
>JAYTAT010000468.1:0-3972 GCA_043737315.1 Archangium sp. | reverse complement strand
CATCGTAGGCATCAAAGAGCCCATCGAAGACATGCTCCGTCGAGAAAAAAACGACCCGGGGCGAGGGCCCCAGCACCTGCAGCAGGTTGCGAACCGTCTGCACATTCTCGCGTTCACTCCGGGCGGGATCCTGCTCGCACCCATCGACCCACGGCCAGGCCGAGGCCACCACCACCGCATCGGGGTTGAACCGGCTGACCACCCGCTCGGTGGCGCTCAGATCGAGCAGATCCATCGTTTCGGTGGCCAGGCCTTCGACGGTGCGGGCCACGCCCAGGGTCGACCAGCCCTGGGCGACACGCAGCACTTCGGATCCCACCAGGCCCGACGCACCGACCACGAGCAGCCGACCGCTCATCGGTCTTTCGTCGCCCAGTCGTAGGGGATGTGGCTCTTGTGGGGATCGAGGCGCACGACCTCGTTGGGATCGTGGGGAATGCTCGCGCAGTTCGCCACCACCGCCGGGCTGGGCCCCACGCACTTGAAGCCGTTCCACACGAAGGGGGGCACCTTCACCAGCACGTGGTTGTCGTTGCCCAGGTAGATCTCGTTGACCTCACCCCTGGTCTTGCTGCCTTCACGATCGTCGTAGCAGACCAGCTTGATCATGCCGTGAGGCACCGCGTAGTTGATGATCATCTCCTTGTGAAGATGCCAGCCCTTCACGATCCCCGGGAAAATGGTCGAGAAGTAGATCTCGCCGAACTTCACGAACTCGGGGTCCGTGGCTTTGAGGTGGTGCATGACCTTGCCGCGGTCATCCGCAATCACGCGACGGGGAGAGACGACGACGCCTTCGATCATGAGAGGGCGCCTAGCAGATGCGCGTCATGGGACGAAGCGCACGATTCGATCGAGGAAGGCCGGCCACCCGCAATCCACTCGGCCCTTTGAGCTTTCTGGGATACCCCTCGCCCATGGATCGTCAGGTTCCGGTCGGGTACGCCGCAGCGCTCCTCGCCAGTTTCCTCTTTGGCTGGGCCATCACGCCTTCGCGCGGGGCGTATTCCGACCCGGCGATGACCATGGTGCTCCTCGCGACGATCGTGGTCGGCTGGAGATACGTGGTCAATTTCGGTGGGCGCGTCGACCTCATCCCTGCGCGGGCCCTCGCTCCGGTGGTCTGGGGCTGCGCCATCGCGATGGCGTTCACGGCCTACAACGACGCAGAGATCATCATCTATCCTGTGAAGTTCTGGGAGTTGGGTCGCAAGGCGCAAGGCTGGAGCCTGATCGCCTTGTTCGCCTATCTCCCCTCGATGCTGAAGTGGGCTGAGCCCCGCTGGGCCCGGCACCTGCGCTTCGTCTTCGTGGCGGGGTGCATCACGCTTGCGGGGGTCGACACCTATCGAACTTCCCCCACCCCGCGCATCGACGTGTGGACCGTGCAGCAGCAAGGCGCCGCCTTCTTCTTGGAAGGGAAGAACCCGTTCCAGGAAGTGCACGCGGGTGACACCGGGCCGCGCACGGCCAACGACGTGCCCTACGTGTACCCGCCCATGCAGCTCTACGTGACGTCGATCGCGTGGAAGCTGACCAATGACGTGCGCTTCGCCATCCTCGCGGCCGCCATCCTGCTCGGATTCTCGGTGCGCGCGATCGCCACCCGCTTCGATGCGAAGACGCTGCCCGCGATCCTCGAAGACGCTCCCGCGCTCTTCATCTGGTTCACGCCCAAGTTTTTCTTCATTCTCGAGCAGGCGTGGGTCGACCCCGTGCAGATCTTCTGGTGCAGCGCGCTCATCCTGGTGGCGGCCTTCAACCGGCCCTGGGCCACCGCGGTGCTGGTGGGTCTGGTGGTGGGCGCCAAGCAGACGATGCTGCTGTTTGCAGGGCTCATCGGCCTGGGGCTGCGCTTCAACTGGCGCCAGTGGGTGCTGGCGGGCAGCGTGAGCCTCGCCACGTTCCTCCCGTGGATGATCTGGGATTTCAAGGCGTGGAAATTTTCCAACTTCGACTTCTTGAGCGCGCTGCCCGTGCGGCCCGATGCGCTGACCTACATCACGTGGGTGCGCCGCAAGTTCGGCGTCGAGATCCCCTACGTGCTCGCGTTCCCCGGCGCCTTCGCCATCGTGGGCCTGGCTGCGTGGAAGGTGCGCAAGTCGCTGGGCCCCCTGACGATGGCCGGCGTGGCCGCGATGACCGTCTTCTTCGTGATCAACAAGTGGGCCTTCGCCAACTACTACTTCACCCTGCTCGGGCTCTCGTGCATCGCCGCGGCAGCAGCGCTCGGAGACACGGTCCCCGAGCCGGCTCCATCGAAAGAGGCCGCCGCCTGACGGTCAGTTCGGCTTCGCAACCACGGTGAGTGCGGCGGCCTTGTTGCTTTGGGACGCCACGAACTCGAGGGGAATCGAAGCCGCGAAGAGCGGCACCGAGCCCGCGACCGACGCGGCGAAGTGCAGCGCACGCTGCGCCGTCGACATCGATGCGAGCGCCCCGCGATCCTTCACCCACTCGTAGAGGAAGTTCTGGTGAGGGAGCACGCGGTTGAGCGCGCTCTGAATCCACCCGCTGGTGCCGTACTCGGGCAGGAAGGGCACCTGCTTCGAGACGGTGAAGCCCGCGCGCCGCAGGCAGTCGGTCAGCGTCGAGGGCTCGAACTGGAGCAGGTGCCGCGGGGGATCGAGGTGGAACCAACCGCCCTTGAAGACCTCGCTCTGCCAGCTGGCGAAGTTGGGCACGGAGACCACCAGCACGCCTTCCGGGGCCAGCATCGAACGCAGCTCGGTGAGGAGTTCGACGGGGTGCTCGAGGTGCTCCAGCACGTGCCACATGGTGATCACATCGAACTTGCCCAGCGACGCCTTGACCGTCGCCAGGGGTGCGCGCACCAGCCGCAGGTTTGGCTCTTCGAGCGTGGTGCCCAGGCTGTACGGCTCGAGCCCCACCGCTTCGAATTTACGGCCCGCCATGAATCGGGCAAAACCACCCGCGCCCGCGCCGTAGTCGAGCAGCCGGCCTGACGGTTTCGCAGTCTCGACCAGCATCGCGCGCTGCAACGTGAAGAGAGACAGCGCTGAACGCGCGCCTCGTTGCGCGGCGGTGTCGCTCTGCTCGAACGCCGGGTACAGCTCGGAGGGCGGCGGCGCGGTGCGGGCGTCGGTGAAGACCAGGCGGCAGTCACGGCAACGCACGATGTCGTAGCCCGCGGCCGACTTGAACTCCTGGGCCTGCTCGCGCCCATCGCACATCGGGCACCTCAACGCGTCACTCATGGTGTCTC
Source organism: Archangium sp. (assembly GCA_043737315.1). Classification (GTDB taxonomy): domain Bacteria; phylum Myxococcota; class Myxococcia; order Myxococcales; family Myxococcaceae; genus Archangium_A. The sequence continues at coordinate 746 of JAYTAT010000468.1, read as the reverse complement.
CGGGTGGGAATGGTGGAGTGTTTGGGATCGGCCACGTAAAGCGGGAGGCCGATGGTGTCTTTGTAGACGCGCGCCAGGTAGATGCCGAGCGTTCCCACGGCGAAGACCAGCCAGCCCAGGTGTACCGCCACGCCGGCGGCAAACACCCGAAGCATGAGCTCGATGGGTGCCCGCTCCCAGGCCAGGAAGCCCACAGCCGCGACCAGGTCTACCGCGAACATCAGCGTGCCCATGTACATCAGCACGCGAAGCGGCCAGGTCGACGACGAGAGAATACCCGCCACGCCGAAACGGATCGCGCTGAGCAGGTTGTAGTGGGTCTCGCCGATGATGCGCTTCTCGCGCTTGTACGCGATGCCCTCGCGCCGGAAGCCGACGTAGCCGACCTGCCCGCGCACGAAAGGAAAGGTGCTCCTCGTGGAGAGCACGTGCTCTTTGACCTTCTGGTCGACGAGAAAGAACTCGGCCATGTCGAGCACGATCTCGTGTTCAGAGAGGCTCTTGATGAAACGGTAGAAGAACTTGCGCGCGAGGTGCATGAGCACGAACTCTTCACGGCGCGCTCGAATGCCGTAGGCGATGTCGGCGCCCGCCAGCCAACGCTCGATGAACTGGGGGATCATCTCGGGAGGATCTTCACAGTCGACGTCGATGTTCACCGACGCGTCACCCGACGCGTGCCGCATGCCCGCAGAGATGGAGGCCTGATAGCCGTAGTTGCGGCTCATGGTCAGCAACTGCACCCG
>JAYTAT010000467.1:0-9754 GCA_043737315.1 Archangium sp. | reverse complement strand
GTTCAGCTTCACCAGCAGCGGCTCGGCTTCTGCCACCCGGCCCAGGGCGATCAACGCTTCGATGCGAAACCAGACCAGCTCTGGGCGCGGGTTCGCCTCGAGGAGCTCCGTCTGTGCCACCACCGCCTTCCAGTCGTTCTGCTCGAAGGCCGTGCGCGCTTTCTCGCCGCTGATCCACTCGTCGTGAAAGCCGGGAATCGGGCGCAACGACACCCAGATGAGCAGGGCGATCGCCGCGATGGCTGCGCTCAGGTTGCCGCGGTTCAAGGGCGCCATCGTCCACGTGAGGGCGGCACCAGCCAGCATGCCGGCCCCATGCGCGAAGCTGTCGAAGCCCAGCGCCGGGCCGATGGCCAACCACAGGGCGATCATCAGCAGGTTGCGGCGTTGTTCTGGCCGGGCCCACAGAGCAGCCCAGCTGCCCAGCACGCGGTGGTGCACCACGATGCTGCCGCCGATGATGCCGAACAACGCGCCCGACGCACCGGCCGACACCGCGTCGTGCCCGATGACGCTCGCCGCAGAGCCCGCAAGCCCGCTGGCCAGGTAGATGAAGGCGAAACGGTACGGGCCCACCAGCCGCTCGAACGGCGCGGTCCAGGTGAAGCCCATGACGAGGTTCCACACCAGGTGCAGCGCCCCGATGTGCAGGAACATGGAGCTGAAGAGCCGCCAGTACTCGCCCTTCCACACCATGCCGCGCCAGGCCGCGCCGAAGCGCACCAGGGTGACGGTGTTCTGGGTCGAGCCGTTCGCCTCGGCCACGGCGAAGAGCACGATGCACGCGGCGAAGAAAACCACCGAGACGGGTGCGGCCTTCAGTCGCTGGAACAGCGTGGGTGCAGGCGGTTCAGGAGGGGTCGGCGCTTCGGGATTCAGAGCGTGTAGTCCTTGCCGAAGATGACGGCGCCCGCGCCATCGTGGAACTCCAGGCGGGCGATCTTCGTCATCGGGTCGAGCGCGATGGTGACGTAGTTGTTGGTGCCGGTGGCGTAGTCCCACCGGGGCGGCCGCAACAGGTTGAAGATGGGGTTGGCGCCCTGTGCCCCCGGGCCGGCGAGAACCTCGAGCGCCTGCCGGCCCGCGCCGAAGCCCGAGACCTGGCCCACGCTGCCGAAGTGGTGGTCACCCGAGACCCACAACACACCTTCGATGTTTTCGTCTTCCACCCACTTGAGCAGCCCGGTGCGTTGCTGCGAGTACGAGAGCCAGCCGTCGCCGGTGAGCGCAGAGAAACCGAAGTCGGTGATGGGAACCGAGTTCATCACGACCTTGAACACCGCCGTGCTGGCCTTGAGTCCCGCCTTGAGCCACTCGAACTGCGCGGGCGAAAGGTACTGGTGGGGCTGGCCGTTGAAGCGCGTGGAGGGCTTTCGTTCACCGCGCCCGTCCACCACGAAGATCTCGGCCGTGTCGCCCCACTGCATCGACTTCCACAAGCGGTTGGGCTCGGTCGCGTGACGGCGCAGCGGCAGCGCTTCGAAATAACAGGCACGTGCGATGGCGAACTTCGCGGGGTCGATGGTCTCGGGGTTGAAATCGTTCGTCACCTCGTGGTCGTCCCACGTGGCGAGCACGCTCGTGGAAGCGCGCAGCGAGCGGTACTCGGGGCTGCCCAGGTTCGCGGCCCAGCGGGTGCGATACTCGGGCGTGGTGTTGGCGCCGTCGTTGTACGAGGTGTCGCCCAGCAGCAGAAAGACGTCGAGGTCGTCGCGTTCGCCTGCGCGGCGAAGCGGGGTGGGGGTGTTGCCCTGCTGCGTGCAGCTGCAGGCCCCGATGACGATCTTCTCTTTCTGACCGGGCGCGAGCGCCGCGCGGAAACGGCCGATGGCGCTGCGTGCGGTCAGCTCGGCCCGGCCGCTCTCTTCGAAGAAGGCGTAGCGGTAGCGAAGGCCCGGCAGCAGGCCTGCGACGTCGAGGTGCACGAAGCCGCCATCGCCCGGCGTGACCAGCACGTCGGCCACCCGCTCGGCGTAGACGTCGGCCTCCATGCGCCAGACGCGAAGACGCAAGGTGGCCATGCCGACGTACCGAGTCCACAACATGCCGCGGGTCGGCTCGAGATCGCCGCTGGCGAGGCCCAGAGGGAAGTCGAACGCTTCGGCGATCTGCTCGGGCTCGTCGGGCGGGAGCGGCTGACCCGCATCCACACCTGCGTCATCGACGACGCCTTCTACGGACGTGCCGCCGTCTTCACCGACACCGATGAGACCGGGCGTGCGTTCACAGCCCAGAACGAGCCCGGCACCACTGAGCGCAGTGATGCGAAGAAAGTGCCTTCGGGTCTGTTGGGCCATTGGGCCGCTTCTACCACTTCAGGGCTGGGACGAACGAGGGCCAACACGGGCGGCGCTGATCACGCTCGTTTGACAAACGTGACGGCGCGGGGTGTATTGCAACTACATGTTGCAATGTGCTCTTCAGGTCCGCGGCTTCACGCCTTCCAGGGCGAGGTCGATCAGCTTTGAGACCCAGCGGCGGCTCAGCGGTGCGTGCTCCAGCAGCGCCCGGTGGATGACGGCGCCCACCAGCATGAAGACGACCTGCCGGGGGTCGGCGCCCGCTCGCCATTCGCCGCGCGCGCGTGCACGGGCCATCACGGCGCGCAGGGGCTTCGAGGTGTTCTTGATTTGCTGCAGGGCGAGCTCGCTCACGCCCGTCGGAGCGCTGTGGGTGACGGCGGCGCGCAGCACGGCCTTCCCCAGGTCAGAGCCGATCAGCTCGCACACCGGGGCCAGCAGGCCCAGCAAATCGCCGCGCAGCGAGCCGGTATCGGGAATCTGCGACGAGACCTCGCCCAGCATCCGCTCCAGCGCCGCCGAGACCAGCGCCTCGCGGGTTGGCCACCGCCGGTACACGCTGGTCTTGTTGACCTCGGCTCGTTGTGCGATCCGCTCGATGCTGAGGCCCGCGAGGCCGGCGCTGGCCAGCTCTTCGAGCGTGTGGAGCAACACGGCATCGACGATGGGTTCACCTCGGGAACGACCTGCGTCACGCCGCTTCGTGGTTTTCATGAGCGGTACCCCTTCTGCCACGCGGAGAGACCGATGCTGTTGAACACGAACTGGGAACCGGGTCAGGCCGCATACGCGCTGGGGTTGTTGGAGAGCTGGGGTGGTCAAGCGCCCGCGCAACGAGCCTTCTTTGAGCTTGCTCGCGGCCGGTTGGGCGTGCCCGCTGCGAAGGATGCATCGGTCGATTCGTTGGGGCCCGCTCGCAGACGTGAGGTGCTCGAGCTGCTGCTGGTCTCGACGTGCCTGGGGACAGAGGTCACCCAGGCGCAGCTCATCGCGTTGGAGAAGCTGAACCGCCAGTTGGAGCACCCCACGCCGTGGCCGGGCATTCTGCGTCACGCGCGCGAGGGCCGTGGCAAGCGCGCGACGATGGCGATGGCGGGGTTGAGCCCAGACGGCAAGGCCCTGCTGCGCGCGGTGTGGAAGACGGAGGGCGTGCTGGGCGTCGTGCGCGCGCTCTTGAGCTCGGTGGGGCGGGGCCCGAAGAACCCTGCGCTGGCGGCCCGCTACGAGCAGCTCTCGGTGTTGCCGCACGACACGCTCGGCTACGCCTTCTTCACGCACATGCGCTCACGCAAGCTGCCCATGCCGGGCGAGAAGGGGAGCCTCCCTGAAAGGGCCATGCACCATGACCTGATGCATGTCTTGACCGGCTTCGATACCGACGCGCGTGGTGAGGGCCGGCTCGCAGGCTTCTATGCTGGAGCGACGTCGCGCCATCCCATCGAGGGCGGTGATGCGTTCGCGTTCGTGATGGTCGGGCTGATGACCTTTCACCTCGGCTACGACATCGGCCCCACTTTCGTCGGCGCGGAGCACGGCGTGATCGACCCCGCTGAGTTGTTTCGCTTCATCGAGCTCGGAAGCAACGTGCCGTTCAACGTGCTCACCGACTGGCGCTTCGAAGATGATTTCGCGCGGCCGCTGGTCGAGGTTCGGGTGCGTTTTGGCATGCGCCCCGAGGGTGCGCTGGCGATGAACTAACCAATTCTCCGGCAGCGCTTCTGTCGATACGGTGAGCGCCATGCCACTTGCGCTCGTGTTGTCCCTTTCGCTGGGCGCTGCACCGTTCGAGCTCGGCGCGTGGAATGCGCAGCGGCTTCAGACACAGGGCATCGGACTGGGCGTGTTGGGTGCGTGGGCGGTGGGGAACATCGCGGTCGGCGCGATCGGCGCTGCGAGATCGAATGACGAGCGCATCGCCTGGCTGCACCTGGGCAATGCGTTGTGGAACACGGTGAACCTGGGGCTGTCAGTCGGCGGGCTTGCGGGGCAGTGGAACGCGGATCCGCGCAGCTTCGATGCGAAGCAGTCACTCAGGGAATCGAGCTCAGCTGCGACCGTCTTCGGGGTGAACGCCGGGATTGATGTCGGCTACCTCGCGACGGCGGCGTTCCTTTGGCAACGCGGGCTCGCGCACGACGACGCTCGAATGGTCGGGGTCGGGCAGGCCCTGGTGATTCAGGGCGCGTTCTTGTTCGTGTTCGATGTCGTGATGGGCGTGCTGCAGGGCTTGTTGACGGCTCGGCTGCTCGAGAACGCGACGATTACGGCGCCGTAGGCCCGGGGGAGATGCGAGCTGAAGCTGGCTGCCTTTAGGCCCGCACCTTCGCCACCGGCTCACTTCACCCGAAGAGATCCCGGGCGCGCCTTTCAGGTGCTCGAGAACTGCATGCTGACCCGGTTGGGAAAAGGGGCCGTGTGCTATCGCGGTGCGCATGCTGCCTGTCCTGGCGTCGCTGCTGATCTCTGCCGTCTCTGGGCCCTTGTGCGTCCCCATGACTGACGTCTGCGCGCCGCCGGGCTCGAGCTACGAGGGCCCGCACGAGTTGTCACCGGCACAGAGCGGGCTGATCACCCTTCGCGCCCCCGTGCCGCTGCGTGCACTGGGCGTGCTGTTTCGCGCGCAGACGCCGGTGCAGGTCTCGGTGAATCAGTGGGGCTCCTCCGACGCGCCGGGTACCCGCTGGGCGATGGTGACGGTCAGTGGCGAACTCGAAGGAACACAGCTGATCAGCGGGGTGCGCGCGTCGGGGTTGGTCACCGTCGGCCAGAACCAGAGCAAGAAGCCGTGGGCTGCGCCGCAGCTGCTTCGCGGCGAAGTGCCTGCGGGCACGTTGACGTTCTTCACCGCTGATCAGGTGACGCTGCGCGGAACCACGCGCCTCGAGGGCGGTCTGGAAATGGGCGGCGGCACGCTCTGGCTGACGAACGCGGCTCCGGTGACGGTGCGAGGCCTGACCTTTGGCGCCGGCACGGTGAAGCTCGAACGCGCAGGCGTCTTCTGGCCCGGCGACTCGAGCAGCAGCTCGAGCCTGGTCGTCGGAGGGGAACTCGCCACCCCGCAGCGAGTGGGCGGCCTCGACGTCAAGGGAGCGATAGAGGTCGCCTTCGGCCGCACGCAGGTCAAGCTGCGCTCCGGCACGCTGGCTGCGCCCACCTCGCTGCAGCTGTTGGGACTTCCGCCCGGTGAAGCGCCCGCTGGAGCAAAGTTTGCGAGCGGCCCGGCCTCCAGCTTCGTCGAGAGCCTCCTCCCCGTGACCGTCTGTGGCACCGCGCTGAGCGGCGAGCCGGGCACTCGACCGCCACGTGTCACCTTCGAACGCGATGCGGCCTCGAAGTGGTTCATCGTCCGTGGAGCGACGCTGACGCCGAGCGCAGTGGTCGATGGAGGCCCGTCAGTGTCGGGTGGCGTGACCCTGCGGCTGCCAGAAAATGGCTGCGGCGACCTGGGCCGCGCGGGCACCGTCGGCAGCGGTCAGCGCTTCGAAGGGCTGCAGCTGGCGGCCGACACCACGCTCGAGACGCAAACCTCGAACGGCATCGAGACGGTGCACGGCACGCTCGCGCGACCGCAGACCATCGAAGGTCGACTGATCACCGGTGAGTTCATCGCCCGGTGGAAGAAGCCCGCACCGCTGGAGCTGATCAAAGGCACCCTCGCCGCACCCTCGAAGCTCGACGCGTGGGAATTGCCCGTCGGCACCACGGTGCAGAAGGGCGACTGGGGCTTCTCCTTCGATGCGCCGAAAGGCACGTCGGCCCGAGCCATCGGGGCCCACCGTGGGTTCAGCGTCGATCAGGTCACCACGGCGATGGTGAACGCCCAGACGTCGAATCTCACTTTGGCGACGCCGTGGCGCCCACCCGGCGGCGAGCTGGCGTTCAGCGGTCTGTCCATCGAGGCAAAGAGCCAGTGTCTGTGGGGCACCCTTGCGACCGCGCAGAAAGCGGGCGGCGTGACGGGGCCGGCGCAGAGCCAGGTGCGGGTGTGCGGCGCGGCGGTGATTGACGTCGACAGCAACGACGGTGTGCCCACGGTTCAGTTCGGCCGCTACTTCGGCACGCGACTGGCGGCGGGTCGACCTGGCGCGCCGCCGAGCCGTGATGACCTCGGCTCAGCTCGCAGGCTCGCGGGGCCGGGGTACTGGCTGCAGATCAACTCGCTGTGTCACGCACCTTCGGGAATACCGCAGCCGCCGCCAAAGGAGCGGTGGGTGTACCTCGACAAGACTGGCGAGCCGGCGAACCCCGCGGACCGTGCCGAGCTCGACGCTCGGGCCTCGCGACCGGGGAGTCCGTGCCCGCAGGTTCCGTGCTGCGTGCCTTGAGAATTCGATGACGACTCAAGGCAACGGAGCACTTCACGCCTGCGCCCTGACCACCGGTGACGCCACAGCGCTCGATCGGCGACCCAGGCGCACTCCTGCGCGCGCCCGATGGCTGCCCGCGATTGACCGTCTACTCGGTGGCTCACCTCGTGGAAGAGCGCATCTTGACGGTGGCCCACCCGTGGCAGCGCGACCAGAGAAACCCGGTGAGCAGCAGCGCTCCGGCGCCTTCGGCCATCGATTGCGAGCCGGGGCCGCTCTGTTCGCAGGGCCCGGGCGATCTCCGCGCTGCTCGCGTACTGCGAAGTCAGCGGTGAAGAGCTTGAAGACGCGCGCCGGACCGCTGGGCCCAGACCCACTGATGGCTCGTAACCATCAAGACGGCGGCCCCGCTTCTCAGGTCACGCTCATCTATTCGGGATCAGGTTCTGGGGTTCAAGTTGCTAGAGGGCAAGGCGACGTTCCCTCACCAGACGATGATGGCTGTGAGGCCCAGACCCAGCCCCACTGCGCCCGCGTGTGCCGGATGGCTCGGTGAAGCGCGAGGCGACCAGCTTGGAGCGTGGGCCGTTCTTCATCGATGACGCGGCTTGCCTCGACTCCGCTCGGGATGAACGAACTGATGTTCGACGCCACGCTCGATGCCGACGCGGGGTGTGTTGGCGAAGCGCAGACGTGAACGCACCAATTCACTACGTCGCGAGCAGCGGCCGCCTCACCTCGCCCGTTCGGGGGGAGGCGCGCGCCTGAACACGTAGTTGGCCTGAGGGTCAGGGGCCGAGATGCTGCCATCGGCGTTGAGCGGCAACGACGTGCCGGCGAACGGAGGGTCGAGCACCACGAGCTCGGTTTGCTCGCCCTGCTTGCGGCGCCCGAAGTGCACCTGCCACTCGCCCACGTCGAACACCCCACCGGCGCGGATGTCGAGGCCACCGAGGCTGGGGCTCTCGTAGTGCCCGGTCAGCGACTCGAACCACGCCGGCTCGGGTTGACGCTCGACTCCGAGCGATTGTCGACGCACGGTGGCCCGCCTCTGGGTGAGCGCGAAGTCGAGCATGACCGAAGCGACATCATCTGCTCCTTCAAAGAGCAGCTCGAGCACTCTTCGTTTCACCGCTGCGTTGAAGGGCAGCTGCTCGGCCGCGGTGCCATTGCGCACGTTGGTGAGAATGACGAGGCCGAGGTCGAGCTGCGGCCACATCAACAACGAGGTTCCGAAGCCGTCGGCGCCGCCGTCGTGACCGATGTGCGTCAGGCCTGCTTGCCGCTCGACCCCGACGCCCAGCCCGTAGCCGCTGTCGGGCGCTCGGGGGCGAAGCCGCTCTGCGAAGTTCGCTTCCGAGACCACGCGCGTGCCACCCGGTGCGACGCCGCGGCCGAGCTCGGTGAGCAGGTAGCGCTCCATGTCGCGCAGGTTCGACCAGACCGCGCCAGCGGGGGCGATCGGCAGCACGTTGCCTTCGAACTGCAGCGCGAGCTCATGCGGTCGGCCGTCGAGATCGAGGGCGTGGGGAGAGGCGTGCTCGCCCCTCTGCACCACCGCGAAGTCGACTGTCGATGAGAGCATCCCGATGGGGACAAACAGCTTCTCGTGCATCACGCGCGCGTAGGCCTGGGCCAGTGAAAGCGTTGGCGCGTACGCATGCGCCGCCGCGAAGCCACCCGCGGCGACCATCAGGTTCGAGTACTGAAAGGTCTCGCCCAGGCCGGTGGTGGGCAACATCTCGCGCATGGAAGCGATGCGCTGCTCGGGCGTGACGTCGCCGTACTCGAAGAGGTTTTCCAGATCGCGCCGGGGCATGCCGGTGCACGCGCAGGACATGTGCCAGAGAGCGAGGCGCGGGGTGAGCGCGGGGTCACCGAGCGCAAAGCCGGGCAGCAACTGGGTGACCCTCGAGTCCCAACTGAGGAGGCCGCTGTCGACCAGGCTTGCTTCCATCAAGGTGGTCATCGGCTTGGTCACCGAGGCCATCAGGAAGAGCGTGTGGGCCGTGATGGGCTCGGGCTTTCCGAGCGCGTGCACTCCCAGGCTGCGCTCGTAGATCACGCGGCCCCCCAGCGTGACGGCCACCGCGGCGCCGGGCACCTCGAGCCGCTCGAGCGCGTCGTCGAGGAAACGACTCAACGCCTCGGCATCGAGCGTGCGCGGTTTCTTGCCCGCGAAGGTCTCTTCCTGCATTCCTTTCGGAGTGAGGCTCTCGATGAGCGAGTCGACCTGCGCCTCGCGACGAGCCATTGAAGCCTCGTCGCCTTCGATGAGCAGCACGTAGCTGATGCCCTCGAATTGCCGCGCCTCAGCGCGCAGGCCTGCAGCGGAGAGGGAGACCGCGCTCTTCCACCCACGCGTCGGGGGGCTGCGCACGAGCTCGTCGTACTTCACCAGCACTACGCCGGGGTGTGCGTGCTTCCAGGCCAGAGAGATCGCCTGCTCTGGATTGGGCTCGCTGGAAGTATTCAGCGTGACTCGCGGTGTTCCTTCAGGCGCCTCGAAGACGGTGCTGCCGTCGCGCTGCTCGACCTTCCAACCCACCGGGGACTTCCAGAGCTGACTCGTGGTCGTGCAGCCGGCGAGCAGAAGAAACAGAACGAAGGCGCGCATGGCGGCCATGGACACTGTGAAAGTGAAGAAGTTCCCGCTCGCCTCAGAGTGCGCAAGACGACAAGTCGGGGTGATGATCCGCACCTCCATCATCATTCTCGCGATCGCCGTCTGTGGCTGTGCCCCGATGAAATGGTATCGGTTGCCGCTGATATTGTACGAAGAACACCCCGCAGATTGGAAGCGAGGGGTCTGAGGCCGAGGGTCGAAAATGGGGTGTTGATTGGGGGCAGGACGGCCCGTCGTCGGCGTGAAGCGCTTTGCTGACCGTCACATGGCGAGGAGCCACTGAGGGAGTGGTGGCCGGAGGCAGCACGCGCGAGCGGAGCGCGACGCCGAGTTCGGTGAGCCGTGCCTGCTTGTGCGCGGAGTGGAGGGCGCGGATGGAGCGCCTGCCGCCGCAGGGGCAGCGCAGCACGTCGGTGCCGAAAGTCCTCTGGTGGAGACAAGGGCCGATCTCCACGAGCGCGCCAAAAAAAATGAGGCGCACACCGAAGAGCGCCCCACTTCGTTCACGTCATCGGGCAGTT
>JAYTAT010000466.1:0-3976 GCA_043737315.1 Archangium sp. | reverse complement strand
CCTGCGCCGCCGAGGGCACGCCGTAGCTGTCTGGGATTGCGAACCGCGCCGCGCCGCCGCCGAAGGAGAACCCGACGACACGGGTGACATCGCACGCGAACGCCAACGCGGTCATGTGCGCAAACGCCCGGATCATCTCATCGTAGTTCTGCGCCGAATTGAAGTTAGCCGTCACCGGGAGCTGCGTCATCGGCGCCATCGGTATGCGGCAGTCAGCCTGAGACATCATGTTCTGCGCGTTGGTGATCGAGCTCTGCACGCTCTTCTCGACCGCTTCGATGTTCGCGCAATGTGCCTCGAGCACCCGCCGTCCTTCCGAGCCCAGCCGGCCCGCGAGCTGCACGCAGTCCGAGTAGGAAGCGCCGAGTGCGAGGCGACGTCGCAGCAGCCTCGGGTCGAGGCGCGGTCCTCCCGACGGCAACCCCTGCGTCACGTCCGCCAGCGCCCGGTAGGGGTTCGTCTCGACGGTGGCGGGCTTGCCCGCTCCCTCGTACCAGGGGCCCCAGTGCCCGATACCCCCGCTCACGCCCCACAGCAGCGAGCGCTTCGGCGTCAGCACCCCCGTTCGCAGCAACTCCTGACCGATGAAGGCGTCCAACGAAGGCCCCGTGGCGTTGTCGGTGCCCATGGTGGTGCGCGCGGTCAGTGAGCCCGTCGAGCCTGACTGATGGCCGTATTCGTTGTGGCTACCGAACGGAACGCCGGCCTGCTGACAGCCGGTGAGGAAGAAGGCGTCGGCGCGGTGCCGCTCGAGCGGAGACCACCAGTCGTGCAGCGTGAAGGCGCTCTCGGTGCCCGCTGCGGGCCCCTTTGCCATGATGGGGCCGTTCGGTGTGCAAAAGATGAGCACGCGCTTGGGGACGATGGGGGCGGCCGAGGCGGACCCCGCGCGGAGGAGCGGCCACAACAGCGGCCACGCCCCCAGCTTCACCAACAGCTCACGTCGGGAGGGCTTGATCATGGGTTCACGATGACCTGAGTGAAGGAATCTGAGGTGACGAGCTGCTCGAGCAGCGCGCCGAGGTCAGTCTGTCCTTCGGTCGCGATCGTTTCGAGTAACTCAATGGCGTCGGCGTCGGCCCGCCCCTCGAAGCGGCCGTATGCGAAGCGGAAGGAGCGGCGGGCGAGGCAGCGGTGCACATCACTCGAGGCCGAAAGCCTGGTGCTCAACTCGGCCGCGTCCGCGAACGAGACGAGCTCGCCGCTCTTCTGGAAGGTGAAGCTGCCGCTCGTGTCGAACGCACGCCCGGCGCCATCAGTCGCGCGATAGCGGCCCAGAGGGTCGAACGGGAGGAAGGCGAAGCCCGGCGGTCCGATGCGCACGTGGCAGGAGACACAGGGCGAAACGTTGGTACGCGCTTCGAGCGTCTGGCGCAGCGTCTGGCCTCCCCCCGCGGGTTCGTCGACGGTGGGGAAGCTCGCGGGCGGACTGCCGACCTCTTCGCAGGTGACGTTCTGAAGAAGGAACTTCCCGATGGGGAACGGTGAGACACCAGCTTCCTTCGTGTGGGCGCTGAGCACGAGCGGCTGCATCAGGATGCCGGCTCGCGGCCCCGTGAGCGTGACGCGCTGGAGCGAGGAGCCCGTGGCGGTGATGCCGAACAGCGGCGCCAGCGTCTCGTCGGCGAAGGCGGTGCGCGTGGTGAGCAGATCCGCGAGGCGACCACCCCTGGGGGCGGCCACCTCATCGATGAGCCGGTCGAGCGAGGCCTCGGCGATGGCCGGGAGCGTGTCGGGCGTGCCCGCCAGCGTGGCGGCGCTCTTGAGCGCGATGCGGTTGTCCGTGAGGTCGAGCCAGTCCCGCACCAGGGCGCGCACTCCGCGGCGGAAGCGCTCGTCGGCCATCATGCGCTCGAGCTGCTCGCGACGAACCTGGGGGTCTTGAAGCCGTCCTTCGCGGGCCGCCGCGGTCAGCGTCGCGTCTGGCCCACTCTGCCACAGCAGGTAGCTGAGCCGCGCGGCGAGCTCCTCGTCGCTCAGCGTGCGCCTGAGGCCGCGCACCTCGACGCCGATTTCTTTCCGGTACAGGAACTCAGGTGATGACAAGACCGCGACCGCGAGCGTCTGCAAGCGTTCGCGCTGAGTCTCACCGGCCTCGGGAGACTCGAGCACGAGGGAATAGCGTTCGAGGGTGACCGCGTCGACCGAGCCCCGAAAGGCACGCTCCAGGAAGCCGCCGAGCCACTGGGTGCGGCAGGGCGACGCCGCGCACGGGCCCAGCTCGCCCTCGAGAACAGGGGCGGCCACCTCGGCGACCCGCTCAGCAGCGCCGAGGAGCGCATTGACGTCGGCGTACCCAACCTGCTGCGCGCCGGCGATGGTGCCGTGCCCCTTCACCGTCTGCTCGCGCGGCAGCAGCAGCGTCGGCATGGGTACACCGAAGAGATCTTCGACGGTCGAGCGGTACTCGGAGACCGTCAGCCGGCGGACCTGCGGGCTGGTCGTGAACACGCCGTCCTCGGTGGCGGGGCTGGGCCGCTCTCCGAAGATTTCGCCGGTGCAGGCGAGAAGAAGCATCGATGCCGCGGCGATGTGTACTCGCATGCCAGTCTGCAAGACCTAGCAACTTCGGGCCCCAGGACGAGTGAGGCGTATCGAGTTGTTGCAGGTGTGCCTCGGCGGTGTGGTGTGGAGCCTTGCCCTCAGCATGTAGAGAGCGCACCTCGTCGAGGTGCGGGCAAGTGCGCCGGGGTGCTCTTCGACGGTCTCTCGCCAGCTCACACTTCTGCGAGGTGATGCGCGATGCGCAGCGCCATCGTCAACGGGTCAGAAGTGCTCTTCCCGAGATTGTCTGATTTGAGTCGCAACGGGCTCGTCGATTCGTTCGATGAAGATGAACGACTTGGCCCGGCTCCTCAGAAGCTAAATAGGTGCCACTTGTACTTTGCCAGTCTTTGAAGCGGGCTCCTCAGGGCCCAAAGAGCGACAGCGCCGTGCCGTACGCGCTCGCACGATCCAGCACCGCCCAATCAATCAAGAACATCACCAGCCCCTGCACCGCGAAGCCCAGGCCCAGCCCGAGCATCAGGTCATTCTTCTGCAGCGCACCGACGCCCGCGACCACGCCGCCACCCGCGCTGATGACCCCTTCCACCGCGAGCAGGATCGGCTGAAACCGGTTGGTGATGCGGGCCACGCGCTCGCGTTCATTGCGCGCGAACTGGGCGGGGTTGGCACTGAGCGCGACATCGAGAGCGCGCTCCTTGCCGTACGAGCTGAGCGCAAAGTAGAGGCCGGCCACCACCTCGAGCACGCCGAAGCTCAAGTTCACCCAGCCTGCGCCGCGACCAAGCTCGGTGTTGCTCGCCAGCAGCAAAGACCCCGCCACGAGTGAGCCCACGCCGGAACCGGCGAATGGCACGAAGCCCGAGAGCCGCTCGCCCCGGTAGTACTCGTGCATCTGCAGGCGGAGCTGCTCCGTTGGAATCAGGGCAGCTGATGCTTCCTGAGCGAATGCCACCGACGCAGCGAGCGGGAGCAGCAGCAGGAGTCTCGTCATACCGAACTTCTTACGCCGCTGGCCGGGGGAGCGTGATGACGAACTCCGCCCCGCCACCGCTGCGATCCTTCACCATCAGGCTGCCCCCATGGAGCGCGTTCATGCGATCGGTCCTCACCGTTCATCCTGAGCGGAGTCGAGGGACTGCCTCTCCTTCGCACTGCAAGTGCCCCCTCGACTGAACTCGGGGAGACCGGTGATGAAACCCGATTCTTTTCTCCGCCGACCCTCTCGAGGCGACCGGTCACTTCCTGAGCAACAATCCCTTGAAGAAGAAGGCAATCACCGCCAGCGTGATGAGCCACGTCCACAGCGGAGTGGACGAGTCCGGCCCGCCACTGCCCGAGGTGCGCACCGACTCTTCACCCAGTGCCACGGTCGATGGAACGACCCGATCATCATCAATGGCCTCACCTCGACCGAAGCGGGCGTGCTGACCGTCGACGACGGTGTTTCACAGTTCACCTTCTGCGCAGA
>JAYTAT010000465.1:0-3980 GCA_043737315.1 Archangium sp. | reverse complement strand
AGGGCCGCGAACACTCGTAGCGGCGGGTGCCCAGCAGGAAACCCAGCTTGACCGGCTCGTGTTTCTCGAGCGCCCTCAGCCCCGCCCAGGAAGCCACGGTCTGCGCCATCAGCTCGATGCCCACCCAGGCCGGCAGGCCTTGCGGCGTGAGGAAGAGCTGAGAGGGTTTGACGGTGGCTTCCACACGCACCAGCTCGGCGGAGTCTTCCAGCAGCCGATCGATGAGCAACATCGGCCCGCGGTGCGGCACCAGACCCGAGATGTGACCCTCGAAGGAGCGGGCCATGTCAGCTCCGCACCAGGGCCAGCGAGGCGTTGCTGCCGCCGAACGCAAACGAGTTGCTCAGGGCGGCGCGAATGGGCGCTCGTTCACCCGGCGCGACCAGCCGCAGCGCAGGCAGCAAGGGCTCGCGTTCTCCGTCGAACCAGTGCGGGGGCAGACGGCCTTCTGCATCGGTCAGCGTCAACCAGCAGATCGCGGCTTCCAGAGCGCCTGCGGCCCCCAGGGTGTGGCCGGTCAACGGCTTGGTCGAGCTCGAGGGCACTTCGAGCCCGAGCACCGCGTCGACGGCGCGCGACTCCATCGCGTCGTTCTGCGGCGTCGCGGTGCCGTGCAGGTTGAGGTAGCCGATGTCGCTTGCGTTGAGCTGCGCGCGGGTCAGAGCGCGCCGCATCGCCTCGGCGGCGCCTTTGCCGGTGGGCTCGGGTGCAGAGAGGTGATGCGCGTCTGAGGTTTCACCCCACCCGGCCAGCCGCACCGGGCCCGACTCGCGGGTGACCAGGAAGAGCGTCGCGGCTTCACCGATATTGATGCCGTTGCGGTTCTTGCTCAGCGGGTTGCAGCGTTCGGCGCTGACCGATTCGAGCGCGCTGAAGCCGGCGATGGTGAAGCGGCACAGTGAATCGGCGCCGCCGGCGATCACCGCGTCGACCAGACCGGCTTCCAGCCAGCGGGCGGCCGAGGCCAACGCCTTCGCGCTCGAACTGCAGGCGGTCGAGATGACGCAGGTGGGGCCCCGCGTGCCCAGGGTGACGGCCAGAAAACGGGCCGGAGAGACGAGCTCCTGCAGGGTGTACTGGTAGCCCGGGGTCAGCGCGCCGGCTTTCACCAGGGCGTCGATGGCGAGCTCGGCTTCACCGATGCCTGAGGTGCTGGTGCCGATCACCACCCCGACTCGTGCCGGGCCGAAGCGGGCGATCGCGGCGTCGACCGCAGGGCGAATCTGGGCGAGCGCGAGGCTGACCAGCGCGTTGTTGCGGCTGCGAAACTCGACCGCTGAACCGTCGAGTGACGGCAGTGCGGCGTCGACGCGGCCCAGCGCGAGGGGGCGATCGGGGGCGTAGAAATCGGTCGTCTTCACGCCGGAAGGCGCAGAGGCGAAAAGCCCTTCACGAACGGCTCGTTGGCTTGCGCCCAGTGAGCAGACCAACCCGAGCTCTGAGAGGTACGCACTCACGGCGCCGCCTCGACAGACTCGATCTCGAGCTCGTACCCGTAACGCTGCTGCGTGAGCCGCACGATCTTCCACGCGGGCGCCGCACCCTCGTAGGCGACCGAAGCAAACGCCCGCCCGTCTTGCGTCACCACGCGCGTTCCCTTCGCCTCTTTCAGCGAATAACCCGCCGGCAGCCCCGCTTTGATCGCCTCGGCCGGC
The DNA here is from genome assembly GCA_043737315.1 of Archangium sp. Taxonomy (GTDB): domain Bacteria; phylum Myxococcota; class Myxococcia; order Myxococcales; family Myxococcaceae; genus Archangium_A. Next base: position 2,325 of record JAYTAT010000465.1, on the reverse strand, counting down.
CACCAGGCCAGCTGAACATCACTCAAAATCCGCGAAGCGGTGACCGACGGAGGCACGTGCACCGAGACCTTCTGCTCGAGCCTCGTTCCGTCCCACACCAGGGTCGCCACCGTCTGCCCCATCGCCACCGCGGCAATGCGCACCGCGCTGCCGTCGACTTCGAGCTGGGCGTCGAAGCTGCGCCGCTCTTGACCCCGCACCACGGTCACGCGCTGAAAGAGCTGAAGCTCGCGGCCCAACGAGGCTGGCGAAAGGCGCAGCCCGAACTCCGCCTCGGCCAGAGGCTTTGGAGTCGTCACGCACCCTGAGGCCAGCAGGAAGACGATCAGCCCTGCGCGCACACCTGCTCCAGCACCGTGAGGCGCCGCTTGGGCTCGGCCACGTAGGGATTATTGGTGTCCCACGCGTAGCCGGCGAGGATCGAGCAGATCATCCGGCGGATGTCGGCCTGCGGCGAGGGGTGAAAGATGATCTTCTGGAAGCCGCCCGCGTACCAGGCCTCGACGAACGTGCGGAACGCATCGACGCCCTTGCGAAGGGGGATCGCGAAGTCGGCCTCCCAATTGACCGTCTCACCACTCAGCTCGCGGTGCGCGCACTTCGCGGCGAGGCTGGCCGAGGTCATCGCGATGGTGACGCCCGACGAGAAGACCGGATCGAGGAACTCGCCGGCGTTGCCCAGCAGCGCGTAGCCCTTGCCACACAGCTGCTTCACGTTCGAGGCGTAGCCCCGCAGGGTGCGCGCCGGGGTGTCCCAGACGGCGTTCTTGAGCAGCTCCTTGAGCGACGGGTCTTCGGCCACCAGCGTGCGCAGCTTGGTCATCTCGTCGCCCTGGTAGGTGTCGAGGAACTCGGCCGAGGCCACCACGCCCAGCGAGCAGCGGCCACCCGAGAACGGAATGACCCAGTACCAGACGTCGGAACGCTCGGGGTGCACCGCCACGCGGATCTTGTTGCGATCGAAGGCGGTGCCCAGGGCCATGCGATCTTCCACGTGCGTGAAGAACGCCTGCCGCACGGGGAACGCCGAGGGCCGCTCGAGATCGAGCATGCGGGGGAGCAGGCGGGCAAAGCCGCTCGCGTCGAGGATCAGCTTCGTCTCGACCTGGTACAGCTCACCTGTGTCCGACTTCACGGTGATCGTCGGCGTGCCGCTGACGTCGACCGCGGTCACCGCGTGGCGGTAGCGCACGTCAGCGCCCATGCGGGCTGCCGCATCGGCGAGCACCTTGTCGAACTTGCCGCGCTCCACCTGGTAGGTCGTGCCCCAGCCCTGGCTGAACTTGTCGCGGAAATCGAACTCGGTGGTGCGGCCCTGCCACGAGAACGACGCACCGTTCTTGTGCTGAAAGCCGGCCTCGACCACGTCCTTCAACATGCCGGCCTCTTCGATGTACGTCATCGTCTGGGGCAGCAGGCTCTCGCCGACGGAGAAGCGCGGAAAGGTCTCTTTCTCGAGCACGAGCACCTGGTGTCCCTGCTTGCGCAGCAGACCCGCAGCCACTGCTCCCGACGGACCCGCACCCGTGATGACGACTTCCGACTTCTCGACGCGCATGAGATGCCTCCAAAGAGAAACTGGGTACCCTCCTACACAAGCCACGCCCGGGCTCCAAGACAGCGCTACCCTGCCCGCATGTTCAGCACGATCGTCCTCGCTGCGGTAGTGTCTCAAGCCGTTCCCCAGCAGCTGAAATGGGAGCCGCGGGTCGACCTGCCTGTTAGCGGGGCGCTGGTCGCCGGCTGGCTGCTGTCGGAGTTCGCCTTCAAGAAGCAACTCGCGGCCAACCCCTGCCGTTGGTGTGAGCCCAACGGCTTCGATACGGCGGTGCGCGTGGCCTTCAACCCGAACCTGACGCCCAGCGCAGACGGCATCGGGCCTGCGCACGTGGCGAGCAACCTCGTGGGCTTCATCGCGCTGCCTCTGGCCATGCTCGGTCTCGATGCCCTGCTGGCCTTACGCGACGGCGTCTTCATGGAGGCCTTCTGGGTCGACCTGCTGTTGATTTTCGAGGCCACCTTCACCGCGCAAGGCATCAACCAGGCCGTGAAGTTCGCGGTGGGCCGGGCGCGGCCGTACACCATCGGGGCGAGCGACGAGCTGGTGGCACAAGGGCATGACGTCGCCGACAACAACCTCTCTTTTTTCAGCGGCCACGCCACCTTCACGTTCGCGCTGGTCTCCTCGGCGGCGACAGTGGCGGGGCTGCGGGGCTACCGGCACGCCTGGCTGCTCTGGGCGGCGGGGCTTCCGCTCGCGGCGACCACGGCGATCCTCCGGTTGGCGGCCGACAAACACTGGGCCTCCGACATCTTGCTGGGGGC
>JAYTAT010000464.1:0-3997 GCA_043737315.1 Archangium sp. | reverse complement strand
GGCTGTGTTGCGTGATGCGGATCGACGCATCGACCGGGCGCGCGGGCTCGACGGAGCGGGCCGCCACCGTCACCCGCAAATCGGAGATCACGGGAGGCGCGGAGGGCACCGGCGAGGGAGCCGAAGGTGCAGGCGCGGCGCGGGGAGACGGAAGGCCCCCCAGCTCGACTTCGGAGGCGGTGGCTTGCTTGAGCCAACCGAGCAGGCGTTCGACTTCGGGCGGCTCACCAGCAACCGCGCCCGCGAGTACGGCGAGCGCATCGGAGACCACCAACAACGAATCGACCGAGCCGCCTGCCAGCGCGTAGCCCCGGCGTTGGGCAGCGCGCACGAGCTCTTCCATCTCGTGCACGAGCGAGTTGATCTCGGCAAAGCCCATCATGCGAGCCTCGCCCTTGAGACCGTGCAGCTCGCGCAAGGCGAGCCGGCCCGACTCGTCGTCTGCTCCGGCCTCGAGGGTCATCAAGGCGCGGTTGATACGGGCGAGCCGCTCGATGACGAGCTCGCGGAACTGCGTCAGCAGCCGCTCACGCCCGGAGCTCACGAGCGTTGGGCCCCGGTGAAGCGGCCCACGGCGGTCTGCAACGAGGCGCTGAGCCCGAGCAGCCGCTGGTTCACTTCGGCCAGCCGGTGCGTGGTGGCCAGCTCGCCCTGCGTGCCCGCGAGGATCTCGGCCATCGCTTCCGCGAGTTGATCCGTTCCGCTCTGCTGTTGCTGCGTGGCGAGGGTGATGGTGCGCACCTGGTTGGAGGTCTCCAGCGCCAGTTCGGCCACGCGCGACAAGGAAAAGGTGACCTCGTCGGCCAGCGCGGTGCCCCGCTCGGTCAGCACGCTCCCTCGCTGGGTGGCCTCGGCGGTGCGCACCGTGGCGTCGCGGATTTCGGCGATCAGCTCTTCGACCTCGGCCGTCGACTCGAGCACGTTCTCTGCGAGCCTTCGCATCTCGGCGCCCACCAGCGAGAAGCCGCGGCCGACGTCACCTGCGCGCGTGCCTTCGAGTTCAGCCGAGAGCGCGAGCAGGCCGCTGCGATCGGCCACCGCGTTGATCAACTCGACGATGCGGCCGATCTGCTGCACGCGCCGCTGCAGCCGGTCGACTGCGGAGGCGATGCTTTTGTTGTCTTGCTTCATGCGATCGACCGCCGCCTGGAAAGCGGCCGCGTCGTTCTGGCCCTGCTGCGCCGCTTCGAGGGTGCGATGGGCGAGCTCGAGCACCGAGCCCGCGCTGAAGGCGATCTGCCGCGCGCTGCGGGCGAGCTCTTCGGTGGTGGCGGAGGTCTCGTTGAGCGCGGCGGCCTGATCCGCCGCGGTGGCCTCGGAGCGGGTCGAGGTGTGCTGCAGTGAATCGGTGGCGGTGCCGACGTGCGCGCCCGCATCGAGCACCTTGCGCACGAGGCCTGCGAGCCGCTCGTGCAGCTGCGCAAAGACGCTGGTGACGCGCCATACCTCACCGTCCGCGGCGATCACCCGGGGCGCGTCGAGGAAGCCTTCAGCCAACCGGTGCGCTTCAGCGGCCAGCCGCTGCATGGGCCGGGCGATGGTCTGCGCCGCGGCGGACGCGGCGATCACCGCGAAGGCAAGGGAGAGCACACCCAGCCCCACCAGCCGAAACGCGAGGACCTGCAGGAGCGCGTCGGCGGTGGCCTCTCGCAGCTCGGGCGGGACGGCGGCGAGTGCGGCCGGAGCGCGGCCCAGCGCGACCCACGCCACGTCGGCGAGGATCAGCACGGGAATGAGGGTGAGCAGCACGGTGAAGCCGACGGTGCGGCCGCGTACGCTCCAAACGACCCCAGGGGCTGCGGCGATGACGTCGTGAGGCGCGAGGCCCTCGGCCAGATGATCCGACGCTTCGTGCACGCGTGCCGTCAGCATCAAAGACACGAGCGCCGTGGCCAGCGGCCCGAAGAGCGCGCCGATCATCATGAGGCGAAAGGCGACCGCCCACGATGCGTCAGCCACCGCGACCATGCCCAGCCCCAACAACGTGGCGCCCCCCACCCAGCCCGCGAGCGAGAGCATCACCATGCGCGCGGGGAAACGGCGCAGCTCGCCCAGGGCGATGAGGCGGTTTTCGCGATGGAGGGGTAACCGGCCCGAGACGAGCCCCTGAAACTGGCTGATGCGGCTGAGGCCGACGGCGTTGAGCGTGAGCTGAAGCACTAAGGTGAGCCCGACGGTGAGCAGCAGGAACACCTGCAGTGAAGCGCCGTCGAGCACCTCGACCGACGCAGTCCACGGCCCGGCCAAGGCGACCGCGAGGCTGTGGCCGACCACCGTGGGCATCATCAGCCAGGTCAGGCGATTGCGAAGCCACAGCTCGAGGCTCACCTGGGGGGGCCCTCGTGCAGGCCGCCCGAGGCCACCGTCTGCTCGAGATCGCGGGCCAGAGAGATGAGCTGATCATGCGCCGAGAGCATGTCGCGCGAGGCTGCACCCGAGGCCTCGGTGCTCTTGACGATTTCCGCCATGGCGAAGACCAGCTGATCGGTACCCGACTGCTGCTGCGCGGTGGCGAGGCTGATGCTCTGCATCGCGTCGGCGGACTGGTTGGCGTAGTCGACGATGCGCGAGAGGCCCGCGCCCACCTTCTGCGCCAGGGCACCGCCTGCATCGGTCGCCTTCACGCCCGCTTCGGTGGCCATCACTGCCGCGTTGGTGGCGTCGCGGATCTCGTCGATGAGCCCGCCGATTTCTCGGGTCGACTGCATCACCGACTCGGCGAGTCTTCGCATCTCGGCGGCCACCAGCGAGAAACCGCGCCCCACCTCGCCCGCCTTGTTCCCTTCGAGCTCGGCGTTGAGTGCGAGCAGGTCGGACTTGTCGGCGATGCCGTTGATGAACTCGATGATCTTCCCGACCTGCTGCACGCGCTTGTTGAGGCGCACCACCGAGTCGGCGATCGCCTGATTGCCTTCGCGCACCTGCACCATCGCGGTCATGAAGCCGTCTGCGCCATCGCGGCCTACGCGTGCAGCGCCGAAGGTTTCCTTGGCGAGTTCGGAGACGCGCTGGGCGTTGAGGGCGATCTCCCTGGCACTGCGGGCGAGCTCGCCGGTGGTGGAAGAAGCCGTGTCGAGGTTCTGCACGCGCGGGGTGCCGCGGCCACCCGAGAGCGCTCCGGTGGCACCCGAGAGCTGACCTGCGGCGTGACCCAGTCGGCCGAGCAACGCGACGAGCTGGGCCTCCATGCTGGCGATGGCGCCGGAGGCCGCGAAGGTCTCGTGTTCGCCGGCGATGAAACGGGGCGCGCCGTGGTCACCGCGGGCCAGCCGCTCGGTCTCTTCCGCGAGTTCCTTGAGGGGGCCCCCCAGCATGGACCCAAAGAGCCACGCGCACGCGGACACCGCGAGCACCACCAGCACCACCAGCACCACGAGGCCCCCCAATGGAACGAGCCCCCCGCTGCGCTGGGCGTCGGCGAGGGCCTGCATCGAGGCGGCATCGGGCGCGGCCACCAGCGAGGCGAGCAACAAGCGCATGCGGCTGAGCGCGAGATCGCCCACCAGCAGCAGCGGCGTGAAGACGGCCACCGCGGCGAACACCATCAGCCGCCGGCGCAGCACGAAGGCCACTGGAACCCCCGCGTACAGCTCGGTCACCGGCAGGCCGGCCGCCACCAACTCACGGAGCACCTGGCGGGCGCGGGGCACGCTGACCAGCAGCGCGAGCACGGCGGTCAGCGGCGCGACGATGAGCCCGATGAAGCTGACCTGCAGCACCAACTGGGCGGGCACCGCGCTGAAGGCCGACCAGAAAAAACCCACCACCAGGGGGCCCAGCAGCAGGAACACCAACGACAGCCAGAAGGCCACCTCGGGCATGCGCATCACCTCGTTGGCGGCGCGGAGCAGGTGCACGTTGGTGGGGGGCAAGGTGCCTTCGCCCAGCGCGCGCAGGGTGCTCAAGCGCCGCTGCTCGATGGCGTCGCCGGTGAGGTTGAAGACCACGATCACCACCGCCAGGGTGACGCCCAGCACCAGGCGCGTGCCTTCGGGGA
>JAYTAT010000463.1:0-24514 GCA_043737315.1 Archangium sp. | reverse complement strand
AGCCCGAGCAGGACACCGAGTCGACGGTGAAGGTGCTCACCTTGCTCCTGCTCACCCCGCTGTGGTGGGCGCTGCTGGTCGGGCTGGCCTGGTGGAATGGCGGTCTGGGTCTGGGTCTCTTCACGCTCTTCGCCGTGCCGCCGCTCGCGCTCTTCACCCGCTATTACCTCGAGCGTCGTGCGGTCGCGTGGCACGACGCGCGAACGTTCTTCGTGCTGCTCAACCGTCGGCGTTTGAAGGCGGGGTTGCTGGCTGAAGGGCAGGCGCTCGCGGCCGAAGTCGAAGGCCTGGTCACCGAGTTGGCCCCGCGCCTCGCGTCGTAGAAACGGCATCGTCGAAAATGAAAAGGCCCGGGGGGTGCCCGGGCCTTCGTTCACTTCACTTCAGCTCAGGCTTACTGGCACTGGCCCGTGCCGGTATTGCACGTCATGCCCGACTGGCAGCCGCCCACCGTGCAGGAGCGGTAGCAGACGCCGCCCGTGCCGCCGTCGGCCTGGGTAATGCCGAAGCACGAGTAGCCGGAGCGGCACGTCGAGACGGTGCCCGGTGCCGAGCACTTCGACAGGCACACGAAGAACTCGTCGGGCGATGCACCCAGCTGAATGCAGGTCGCGTTGTTGCCGCAGAAGGTACCGGTGTTGTCGTAGCCGCAGTCTGCCGAGCAGTAGCCCTGTGTGAAGCCCGAGCTGCCGCCATCGGGCAGCGCGGCTTTGAAGCAGAATCCAAGCAGGGGGTTCATGGCGCTGGGCTGGCAGGTGTCGGCCGTGCAGGCAACGCCGGTGTTGGTAGCCTGAGCCCCGCCGTTGAAGGGAGGGATTGGGTCGATCCAGCACAGACCCGGCGTGCCGCTCGCTGCAAACCCACAGGTGTAGCCCGAGCGGCAGGTGGAAACGCCGCCCGCAGACGGACAGCCGCCCGCGCAGAAGCCGTTCGGCTCACCGTAGAACTGCAGCGTCGACTGGGAACCACCGATGCACTCGTTGCCGGCGCCGCATTCGGTCGAGGCCGTGCAGGGCTTGGAGCAGTAACCACCGGGATACGTCGTGTCGCCGCGCGCGGTCGTCGTGCGGCAGCTCAGACCGGCAGCGCAGCTCGCACTCGAGGTGCAGGCGCCGCCCACCGGCCGGCCGGTCGTCCCACCGCCACCGCCGGCACCGCCACCACCGCCGGCACCGCCACCCGCGCCACCGGTACAGGCGTAGTTCACGCAGGTCTGCGTGCCCGCGCAGGTCGCGCACGACACCCCGCCCTGGCCGCAGAGCGTGTTGTTGTTCGAATTGAGCCGGCTGATGCAGCTGCCGTTGAAGAAGCAGCCATCGCAGGTCGAGCCGCCGCCGGTGCCGCCGCCCGTCACACCGCCGCCGCCACCATTGCCCGTGCCGCCACCATTGCCCGTACCGCCGCCGTTGCCGTTGGTCTGAGTGCACGTACCGAAGTTGCAGGCCTGGGCAATCGCGCACATCTGGCACATCGTGCCGAGCTGCCCGCAGGCCCCGTTCGAGTTGCCCAGCTGACATTGGCCCGACGCGTCACAACAGCCCGAGGCACAGTTGCTCGCGCTGCAGTTCTTGGCAGGACCACAGGAAGGGGCGATCGCCATGACGACGCCGATCACGAACCCGGCGAGCAGATGCTTCACGTTTTTCATTGAGATCCTCAGCTTGTTCCGCCGGCCGCGGGGAACAGAAGGGCATGTCGTACCTGAAACTTCGGCCTGCTGCCAATCTCCTGGCAGGGGCTACAGTCCGCTCCCGTGAAGTTGGATTCAGCGGTAGAGGCCAAAGGGCTCCTCAAGCGGTTCGGGAGCTTCACGGCCGTCGACGGCCTCGACATGGTGATCCCGCGGGGTGCGTTCTACGCATTTCTGGGGCCCAACGGCGCCGGTAAGTCGACCACCATCTCACTGATGACGGGCACCTATGGTCCCGACGGCGGCACCTTGCGGATCCTCGGCCACGACGCGTTGAGCGAGCCGCTCGCGATCAAGAGCCGGCTGGGCGTGGTGCCCGAAGAGCTGTCGTTGTTCGAGCGGCTCACCGGCCGGCAGTACCTCGTCTTCAGCGGGCGCATGCATGGGCTGGGCGGTGACGAAGCGGCCGCGCGCTGCGAAGAGCTGCTTCGGCTCACCGAGCTGAGCACCAAGGGCGGCAACCTGGTGGCTGAATACTCGAAGGGCATGCGAAGGCGCCTGGCGATCGCAGCGGCGCTCATTCACGCCCCCGATCTGGTGCTGCTCGACGAGCCGTTCGAAGGCATCGACGTGCTGGCTGCGGGCGTCATCCGGGAACTGCTGTCCGAGTTGTCTCGCAGGGGCGTGACGTTGCTGCTCACCACCCACGTGCTGGAGATCGCCGACCGCCTGGCCACCCACGCGGGCGTGATTCGCGCTGGGAAGATCGTCGACGAAGGTCCGGTGGCCGAGCTGCAAGGCCGACACGGCTGCGACTCGCTCGAGCAGGTCTTCGAGAAGTTGATCGGCGTGCCGCTGGCGCGAGACGCGAGCCTGAGTTTCTACAAGTGATCAAACCGCCGGGGTTCTTCACGCACCTGCTGCTGCTCTGGAAACTGCGGCTCACCATCGCGCTCAACCGCGGCACGAAGTCGCAGTGGTGGCTGGCGGTGGCGACGTTCCTCTTTTCCAGCGCGCCCGCGGTGGCTCTCGCGACCGGCTTCTTCGGGCTCATCCGCCTTTCGTCGAACCTCGAGTTCGAGCTCTGGCCCGACTTCATTCTTCGCCTGCTGTCGTTCGTGACCACCTGCGTCTGGGTGACCTGGCCCGTGTTGTCGGCGGGTGTCGATGATCACTCCGAGCTGTCGCGTTACTCGGCGTTTCCCATCTCGTCGTTGCGGCTGATGTTGGCCTCGACGCTCGCCAGCCTCGCTGAGCCACGCTCTCTGGTCTTCTACGGCCCGTTGGTCGGCGCGACGCTCGGCTATCTGACCATTCGCCCGGTGGAGTACCCGCTGCTGGTGGCCCTGGGCTTCGGCGCGTACGTGATGTTCAACGCGGCGCTCTCCCGGGTGGGCCTGCACATCGTGCTCACCGTGCTCCGCCAACAACGCAGCGCTGAGCTGATCGGCGCCGGCTTCTTCGTGAGCCTGGTGATCGCCTCGTTCATTCCGCCCGTCGACACCTCATGGCTCTTCGACCTCGGCAAGGCCGGAGTGCAGGCCGTGCCCGACACGCTGGTTCAAGACGCCACCCGCGCGCTCGGCCGGTTCCCCACCGGTTACTTTGCGCACGCGCTGTTGATGTCAGCGGTGGGGGAAGGCGTGAAGGCGCTGGCCGACGTGATGTTGCTGCTCGAGATGACCATCATCGCGATGGTGGTCGCGTGGGGGTTGCTCATCGACTTCCATCGCAACTCAGGCCGCGGCGCGACGCCCTCGGGCGCAGAGCGGGCGAGTAACCCCTTCGTGGCCCCCCGGACGCTGTTCGGCACGCTGGTGGTTCGTGAAGCGGTCGACCTCTGGCACAACCCACGTGCGCGGTTGCTCGTGTCGGTGCCCTTCGTGCTGGGGATCTTGTTCAAGCTGCTCTCGGGCCGGGCGCTGTTCGCGTTCTTCTTCGGGCAGACCACCGATGCCTGGCTGCTGGGTGGGCTCTGCGTCTACGGCGCCATCGTGATGGGCTCGACGTTCTCGCAGAACGCGTTCGCATACGACGGGCACGGCTTCTCGGCCTTCGTGGTCGCGCCGATCGATCTTGGGCTGGTGCTGCGCGCGAAGAACCTGGTGCATGCCTGCGCGGGCGCGGGTCTGGCGAGCCTGGTGGCCCTCTTCTACGTCGCGTACTTCCGGCACGGTGGGCCGCTCGACGTGGTGCTCGCGCTCGCTTCGGTGGCCACCCTGATTCCCGTCGTGCTCACCGTGGGCAACGCGCTGTCGCTGTACTTTCCGGTGAAGTTCCACGCGAACTTGAAGCGGCGCGACAAGCTGCCTTTTCTGGCGTCGATGATCGGCGTGGGCGCGGCGGGCGTGGGAACGTGGCCGCTGGCATGGGCGTTGAGGCAGTGCGGCGAGACGGGGCCAACCTTCGCCAGCCTGGGGTTCGTGCTGGGGGCGGCCTCGGTGGCCTGGGGCTTCTACGCGTTGACCCTTCCGCTCGCGGTGGGGAAGCTGGTGGAGCGAAGAGAGTTGATTCTTCGCGCGGTGACACGCGAATAGGCAATCCACCCAGGCTCAACTCGTAAGGGGCATCATGCGATTCATCCTGAACATCTTGTGGGCGATCTTCGGCGGTGGCGTCGTGATGGCGCTCGAGTACGCACTGGTCGGCCTGGTGTGTTGCCTGACGATCATCGGCATCCCGTTTGGCATGCAGTGCTTCAAGCTCGCGGGGTTGGCGCTCTTCCCCTTCGGGAAGGACTACGACGACAGCGGCCAGCGCGGCACGGGCAACGTGCTGCTGAACATCATCTGGTTCCTCTTCGCCGGGGTGTGGATCTGCATCACCCACCTCGCCCTGGCGGTGCCGCTGGCCGTGAGCATCATCGGCATTCCGTTCGCGCTGCAGCACGTGAAGTTCGCGTTGCTCGCGCTCTCGCCGTTCGGAATCCGAATTCGCGAAAGTTAACGCCTCGCTTTCTTCTTCTTCGCGGGCTGACTCATCGCCATCCGATGCGCTTCCTCGAGCCACGGCTGCAGCGCCTCGACGTCATCATTCATCGTCTCGGGCATGGCGACCCAACCGCGCATGGTCTTGCCGGTACCCATGGGATCGAAAATCCCCGCGCCCTCGAGCGCCTCCGCTGCGAGGAACCGGGCCTCCACCGGAAACCGCACCAGAATCCGCCCATCCCAGACGATCGAATAGATGTTCGAGTTGGCGAAGAACGCGTCGCTCCCGAACATCCTGCGCTCGGTGACTTCGGGGAACTCCGCGCTGAGCTCCGCCACGAGCTCCTTCAAGTGCGCGTTCAACGTGCTCATTGCAGCGCGGGCCCACTCTTCACGCGCCACGCGTTGAGCAACCGCACCCGTACATCGGGCGGTTCCCAGGTGAACTGCCAGCGGGTGCGCCACATCGACGTGCCCAGCATCTTGTCGTCGTTGTCTGGGATGGTGCGAGCGACCTTGCGGCTGAAGTGCAACACCGACTCATCGAAGCGCGAGTCACCCGAACGTTCGATGATGCTCACGTCCGAGAGAATGCCGTTCGCGTCGGTGGTCACCTCGAGCACGGTGCGCAGGCGAGCGCGGGTGATGCGCTCCTTCATGTTCTCGGTCTGCGCGAGCATCTGCATCGAGCTCTCGCGGAAGCGCTGATCGTCGACGTTGGCCGACATCACGCTCTGGCTGGCGACACTTCGGCCCAGGGGCGTGTCACTGACCTTCTTCGACGCCTCAGCCGAAGGACCGTTGTTGAACATGATGCCCGCCACGTCACGCGCGATGTCACCACCGCTCATCGGAGTGCGATCGATGGTCGACTTCGGCAGCATCGAACGCATCGCGTTCTCGTAGCGCTTGAAGTGATTGGGAACGTTGCCGACGCCCACCGCAGCCATGCCGACCTCTTGCTGGAGATCGTCGTTCAACTTCCGGGTGAGCAGTTCGCCCGTGTACTCGTTGAGCGATCGTGGATCGGGCGCTTCACCGGGCCCATTGCGCACGGTCGAGCCCCGCACCGGCTCTTCGCGGCCGCCAGTCCCCAACGACATCGAGAAGCCTTCACTCGGCGTGAGACGCGGCCGGGTCGCGAGCGGAAGGTCGCCGCGTTCGCCCACCTGAGGCCCTGCCACGACGATCGCGCCTTGATCCGGCTGGCCACTGACCGTCGGCGGTGCGGCCTCAGCGACCTTCTTCTTTTTGGGATCGGTCTTGCTCTTCTGCGCCTTCGACGGCGGCTGTGCGGGCGCCGGCTCAGGTTCGGGGGGTGGGGCAGGGCGCGACTCGACCCAGGCCAGATCCATCTCGACGGGCTTGCTCCGCTCGATGACCGCGGGCTCGAGCAGCGTCAGCGACCAGAAAACGAGCGCATGCAAGACCACCGAGACGCCGATGAGCGTCAGGAGCCTCGAGCGGTCGCGTTTGTCCTGCACCTCTCTGCTCATAACACGCTGGCGGAACCGCAGTAGAAGGCGACCCATGCTCCCTTTCCAGTCACCCCTCGAGCCCATGTTGGCGCAGGCGGAGGACGAAATTCCAGCCGGGGGAGGCTGGCTCTACGAGCCCAAGTGGGACGGATTTCGCGCCATCGTCTTTCGCGAGGGTGAGCGCCTTCATCTGTGCAGCCGAAATGGGCAGCCGCTCGAGCGCTACTTTCCCGAGGTGGTCGAAGGGCTCAAGAAGGCCCTGCCGCCCGAGATCGTGGTGGATGGCGAGATCATTCTGCCCGGCGCCAAGGGCCTCGACTTCGAAGCGCTCTCGCAGCGAATTCACCCCGCGGCTTCACGCGTGAACAAGCTCTCGGTGGAGACGCCCGCGGGCTTCGTCGCCTTCGACTGTCTGGCCCTGGGGAGCGAAGATCTGCGCGGCCTCCCCAACCAGGTGCGGCGCGAGAAGTTGATCGCCCTCTTTGAGTCAGACGAGCGCTTCTTCGTCACTCCGCAGACCGTGAACCTGGAGACTGCGAAAAAATGGTTTCACGAGTTCGAGGGCGCGGGCTGCGATGGCGTCATCGCCCGCCGGCTCGACCTCGACTACCGCCCCGGCCAGCGCGTGATGGTGAAGATCAAACACGGGCGCACCGCCGACGTGGTGGTGGTGGGGTACCGAGAAGGCAAGACGCCTGGCACCGTCGGCTCGTTGCTGCTCGGGGTGTACGACGAGCGTGGTGAGTTGGTCCCCATCGGCCACACCTCTTCGTTCAGCGCGAAGGAAAAGAAGGCGCTGCGTGAGAAGCTCAAGCCGCTCGAAGAAGGCGCCCCCGTCTTTCCGGGCAAGCTCGAGTCGGCGCCCAACCGCTGGAGCAAGGGCCAGGCAAAAGCCGCGCCCACGCCCCTCACACCCACGCTCGTCTGCGAAGTCCGCTACGACTACCTGCAAGGCATTCGTTTCCGGCATGCGTCCACTTTCCTGCGCTGGCGCGAAGACAAGGCGCCTCAGAGCTGCCTGTTTTCGCAGCTGCTGCCACCGCATCCCTTCAGTCTCGCGAAGATCGTCGCCTTGAGCCCCAGCCGTGTCGCTCCGACCTGAAGAACTCACGCTGATCGCCGCAGAGCTCGATCGTGAGCTCAGCGGCGGCGTCGTGCAGAAAGTCTACGCGCCCACCACCACGCGCGTGTACCTCGAGGTGCGCGTGCCAGGCCGCAGCGAGCAGCTGCTGCTCTGCAGCGATCCGGGTCTCGCGCGCATCTCGGCGATCATCGAACGCCCTTCGAATCCACCCACGCCGCCCAGCTGGCAATCGGTGCTCCGCCGCGATCTCACCGGCGCGAAGCTGATCGACGCCGAGGCGCTGCCTGCACGCAAGACCCTGCTGCTGCACTTCACCAAAGACACGAAGCACCTCACGCTGGTGCTCGAGGCCACCACCGCGCCGGTGATCGCCTTGTGTACGAAAGACGCGAAGGTGCTCGCGATGTCCACGCCCACCCGGCAAGGCGTGCGCATCGGTCAGCCGTGGACGCCGCTCGAAGAGCAACAGCTCAGGCCCTCACCTTCACGCTTGATGGGCGATCACGTGTCGCTGCGGCTCTCGCACGCGGCTGAGACGTTGCTGGCCACTGCCGAGAAAAAGACCTGGGTCGACGCCCGTCGCGCGCCCCTGCTCTCGAAGCTGAAAAAGCTCGAGCGCACGAAAGAGAAGGTGCGCGCCGAAGCCGAACGCACTGGCAAGGCCCACGAGTTTCGCAAGGCAGGCGAGCTGCTCGCGCAGAACCTCTACCAGCTCAAGCGGGGCCAGCAGTCAGTCACGCTCACCGAGTATCTGGAAGACGGCAGCACCGCCCAGGTCGAGGTGACGCTCGACCCCAAACGCACGCCGCAGCAGGAAGTCGAGTGGCGCTTCCACCAGTACAAACGAATGCTGCGCGGCGCAGAGATGGCGAAGGCGCGCCTGGTGACGCTCGAAGCCGAAAGCGCCGCGCTCCAGGCCCAGCTCATCGTGCTCGATACCGCCCCGCCCGAAGCACCGGCGCTGGGCGCACCCCGCGTCAAGGCGGGCCCGCAGCCGGCGTTACCGCCCTATCGCGAATACGTGGGTCACGGCGGGCACCGCATCTGGGTGGGGCGGGGCTCGAGCCACAACGACGACCTCACCTTTCACGTGGCAAAGCCCTTTCACGTCTGGCTGCACGTGCGCGGCATGCCCGGCGCGCACGTGGTGATCCCCATCGAGAAAAACACCGAGGTGTCTGGCGAGCTGCTGCTCGACGCGGCCACCCTGGCGGCGCACCACTCTGACGCGAAGGGGGAACACCGCGTCGAGGTCAGCTACGTGCCCGCGAAGTTCGTGCGTAAACCCAGAGACGCGCCGCCCGGCGCCGTCACCTACACCCGGGAGAAGACCGTGATGCTCCGCCTCGAGACGAGCCGGCTTCAACGCCTGCTCGCCACCTGCACCTGAAGCGAAGGTTTTAGTAGGTGGCCGACAGCGAGAAGCCGACGGCGGTGTTGTTGTTCGCCAAACCCGTCACGTCGACGAGCGGGAAACGAACCGACTTCTGGTCGGCCGTCAGCAGCGGGGCGAAGTTGGCGAGGTAGACCGTGCCGCTGATCGAGTCGGTGAGGTTGAACGAGAGCGAGACCGAGGCGCTCTGGGTGTCGCTGCGGCTCATGCCCGTACGGGCCACCGGGTTGCCGTTCGTGTCGCGCGTGGGGGGGGTGAACTCATCAACCGTCGAGGCCGCCGCATACAAGAACGACGTCTGCATGCCGTAGCCCACGGTGAGGAAGATGCCCTGCGTGGCGACCCAGGTGACGTTGAGCGAGCCCTGAAGAGCGAGGAAAGAATTGTTGTTGTTGATGCCGCAAGCCGTCTCGCCGTTTCGGCACAACACCACCTGGTGACCCGCGGGGTCCCTCAGGGCCGTCGGCCGCACCACGCTCTGGGTGTTGGTATAGAGACCGATGGTTCCCAGCCCACCAAAGTTGGCGATGATGGTGCCGATGGGCGTCTTGAAGTTCTTGTTCATCGACAAGCCGAAACCCAGGCGCGAGATCAACCCCGCGCCCCAGCTCTCGATGGTGGTGGGCACGATGATGTTGAACGAAGGGGTGATGACGATGCCCGTGTTCTTCTCTTTGATCAACGCGGGCATCGAAAGCGCGACGCGGGCGTCTGACCAACTCCAGCGACGGCCGTTGGCGACGTCGGGCAGGGTGTACTCGTAGCTGAAGCCCATCAGGCCGAAGGGCTGAAAGCCGATTGAGAAGGCCTTCCCGAACAAGCGCGTGCGGTACGAGATGAACGCGTTGATGTTCGCTGAGAAGTTCGCGTACATCTGCGGGTCGACGAAAGTCCCCAGGCCCAGCAAGTGGTCCACGCTGAAGCTGAAGAAGAAGCCTCTCAACATCGCGAGCTGTTCAGGGGTCAAGACGGCCGAGCCGGCTGAAGCGGTGGCAGGAGCAGTGGCGGGTGCGGCCGTCGCCTGCGCGATGCCGGTCGGAGCAGCAGCCGGCGCAGCAGCGGCCGGGGGGGGACTGGCCGGCGCTGTCTGCGCACTCGCTTGAACGGCAACCAGGATCACCACGAGCACAGTGAGACGATTCACGCAGACCTCCTACGACTGTCGAGCCCCTGCATCAGGCAAGGTTCGTGCCCTGCATTCCGGAATGGGCGGGAATGGCAAGACACCAGAATTGATTCAGTTTGGGCCGGGTCAAGAGTCGACCGCGAGAACGCCACCACGCCAGCCGAGTGCGAATTTGCCAGTCGGCGACCAGCCGTCGACAGGAAAGCGGCATGCTGAGCGGCGGGCGTCATCAAAGAGCGGCGCTCCTACCACAGCGGCAAGCGCCCGATCAATGTCCCCTCTGGAGCGCGCCCGGATAGGCCCGGGAACTACCCTCATTGATCGGTCCCGGAAAGCTGTGCTAGGGGCCTCGTCGACTCTTGTCCGTATCTCCGATTCAACCAAGGTGCCGATTTGCTGGCGTTCTCCCCCTTCACTGCCGTCGCTCCGCTAACGCTTGGCGTTGGTGCTGCCACACCAAGGTGCTTTCTGCTGAGTCAACGCAGTCGCGCTTTCTCAGTGAAATCAGTGGCCTTGGTGCTTTCTGCCCACCGTCACGTCACCGGCACACGACTTGCGCTAGGGCTCGCGCCAACCCGGAGGACCGCGTGAACGCTTCTGAAGCAACAACGATCTCCGCTCCTTCTTCCGCGCTTCGCGCTCCCTTTCGCCGCAGCCTGCCTGCTCAACACCTTCAAGCTCTCACCACCGGAGAAATCATGAACCGTCGCTCCACCAACTGGCGCTCACTGAGTGTCGCGATGCTCGCGTTGTTCGCGTTCAGCTGTGCGCAGACCAATGGCGACGTCGTTCGCATTCAGCCCAACGTCGTTCGCAAGTCTGACCTGCTCGACGGGCAGTGGTTCTTCCGCAACACCGTGACCTGGACGCCGTTCAACACCCAGTTCACCTTTCCCGGCCAGACCGGCAACATGGAAAAGCTGGTCTGGGAGATCCAGGAAGGCAACCTCGTGGGGTACCGCTCGTACGCCTACACGCTCGGCGCAGAGTCCAACATCGACCCCAGCTCGAAAGTCTCGGGCACCACCGGCAAGTACTGCGATGCCGCGGGCAAGTGCACCGGGGGCCAGAAGTACTACGGCGCCCCCGTGGTGGCCTTCCCCGTCGTGAGCCACTTCGACATTCAGCGTGGCTACAACCCCGCCACGGGCGAGGTGAACAACGTCATCAGTGAGAACACGACCGACCGCTTCTGGAACCAGCGTGAGTACATCCGCGTGAACTGGTCGACGAACGTGCTGAATAAGGCGTCGGGCCTCAACTGGGGCACCGTGCAGAACCCGCAGTCGGGCGTCAGCAACTCGAACTGGATGCAGCCCAACGAGCCGGGAAGCGACCCCTACAACTGGCCCACCTTCGAGTACAAAGATCCCGACGGAGACGGCCCGCTCGAGGAGAAGCTCACCTATTTCGACGTCACCGGCCGCTACATGGCCATGCCTGACAGCATCTACTTCGAGGGCTATGGCAACGTTCCCCTCTGCTACTTCGCATCGGGCATCTACGATTGCAGCGCCAGCGAGATCCACATTCGCACCTCGATCGCCAAGGTCGACACCACCTGGTCGCGTGACTACGAGCCGCTCCAGTTCCCCAACGATCTGATGTCGTACTTCGGTTACTTCCGCACCGACCGCCTCAACTACGATCGCAAGTTTGGTTACAACGATCAGGCGGTCATCCGGCTGGCCAACCGTCACCGCGTCTGGAAGGAGTACTACCAGAAGGCCAACGGTGAAGTGACCGACCAGCCCATCGCGATGGCCGCCCGCGTCCCGGATCCCGTGAAGTATTACTTCACCCCTGCCTCGCGCATGGGTGGGGTTGAGCGGTACGACGAGTTCTGGGAGCCGGGCCGCATCATCGAGCGTGATTACGATCGCGCCTTCCGCCGCGCCATCGGCGCCGCCCAGCAGAAGGATCCCAAGACCGTTCGCCAGATGTTCTACGTCTGCAACAACCCGGTGAAGTCGGGCGACCCTGCCGAGTGTGGCAACGCGGGCTTCAACCCGAAGGTCGGCGACCTCCGCTACAGCTTCATCAATACCGTGGCAGAGCCCGTCGCCAACGGCCTGCTGGGCTACGGCCCGAGCTCGGCAGACCCCGAGACCGGGCAGGTCATCTCGGGCATGTCGAACACGTACACCTGGGGTGTCGACATGATCGGCCGCGAGGTCACCAACTGGATCCTCCTGCTGAACAAGGAGAAGTCGACTCAGGAATACATCAGCGGCGTCGACGTGGCGGACTTCATCAAGAGCAACCCCCTCTACAACATCAAGGGCATCCAGAAGAGGGGCCTGCTCCAGTCTGAGCTGCAGGGCATCTCGACCCGGAACGAAGAGACCCAGGGCGCCTGGGATCGTCCCACCCAGCGCATGGCCTCGGTGGTTCAGGGCATCCTGCGCGACAAGAGCACCATCTCGTCGAAAGGCGACCAGCTGAAGAAGGCCGCTGACGAGCTCGCGAAGAACCCGGCCCTCGAGGCCGCGGTGCTCGACAACCCCGACGTGCAGAACGACCTGCTCAACCTGCTGCCCCCGTTCGCGCGCGCCGTCGCCGCTCGTGACCCGAACTTCCTGCGTCAGGCCTCGCGCTCGGTCCTCACCAACATCAAGACCTCGCAGAACTGGGAAAAGCAGCGCATCGAGTGGCTGACGAAGAACAGCATCACCACCTTCGACTTCTACGATCGCACCCTGGTCGGCATCGCCACCGAGAAGCTCAATTACCGCATCGCCCGCGTCGCGGCGCTGGTCAACGGTGGGGCTGGCCTTCTCGAAGAAGAGGCCAAGCGCATCGCAGATGACGAGATCGCCAAGCAGATTCGCCAACAGGTCTGGCTGGCCACCTCGCTCCACGAGGCCGGTCACACGCTCAACCTGCGCCACAATTTCCAGGGTTCGTACGACGCGGTCAACTACTTCGACGAGTACTGGGACATCCGCAAGGACACCATCACGGTGCAGCAGAACAACCAGGCGAAGTTGCCCCGCACCCCGGCCGACCTGAAGAAGGCGTCACAGGGCACCGAGGCGCAGCTCATCACCGGCATGCACAACCACGAGTACTCCTCGATCATGGACTACTCGGGCAAGATCTTCACTGACTTCAACGGCATCGGTAAGTACGACGAAGCGGCCATCATCTTCGCGTACTCCGGCGACACGCAGCCCGGCTACGTCGAGGTGTTCGACAACGCCCGCAGGACCTCGAAGCTCATCCCCGGCTCCGACGGCGCCAACATGACCATCTCGGGCGCCGGCGCCGACCTGCCCATGGTCAACGTCACGCACACCAACCCCAACGTTCGCAACTACACCGAGCGCTTCCACTACTCGACGGTGCCGCTGCACTTCGGCGAAGGCTCTGACGTCATCTCGATCATGAACGACGGTCTGCTCAAGCTGCGCCAGCGCCGCCTGGCGAAGTGGAGCGACGTGGTGGCCGACGAAACGCGCGTGCGTGATGCGCTGAAGGCCGACCCGACCTTGATCAACGACCCTGACCGCGCTGCTGGGGTGTTCGGCAACGTGCAGCTGCGCGTGCCGTACATGTTCTGCAGCGACGAGTCGGCCGACGGCCCGGTGCTTTCCTGCAACCGCTTCGACCGCGGCCCTGACTATTACGAGATCACCCGCACCAAGCTCGAGGACTACTGGAACTACTACCTCGACACCCACTTCCGCCGCGACAGCGTCTTCTTCTCGGGCAACGGGGCGGTGGGCCGCACCTTCAACACCTTCTACACGGTGGCCAACTCCTACAAGCACTGGGTCTACGAGGTGTACCAGAAGAGCGCGCGCAACCAGGAGCAGGTCTCACGCTACAAGCTCGACCCCATCCTTCAGGACTACTGGACGATGTCGGTGCTCGACGGCGTCAACCAGCACCTCAACGTGATGTCGGTACCTCCTGATGGGTTGTTCATGTACCGCAACCTGCGTGGCGGCGCCCGATGGGACCTCATCAGCCAGGGTGAAGATTTCGACTACCTGAACCCCACCGGCCGCGCGGCGCTCGAAGAACTCTACACCAGCCGTTTCGCAGCCCAGGACTTCATGGTCATCCCGCGTGGGCTGGGTCGTCGCATGTACAGCCGCTACGACTTCAAGTCGGGTTTCGGCTTCTGGAACCGCATGCTCGAGGCCGGTCACTACAACGACCAGGTTGGCGCGATGTTCGCGGCAGTCATCCCCGAGATCGACATCCAGGGTGTCGACGTCGTCGCCGACTCAGATCGCTACGCCATCCCGTACTACCTGACGTTCCGCGATGAGTTTCAGAGCACCTTCAGCTCGCTGTGGGCCAACGACGAAGAGAAGATTCGCCCCGTCGCCTACAAGACCGTCAACGAGGTCAACGCCATTCAGGACAAGGCGGCCATCGAGTGGCGCACCTACGTGCGTGGCACCGACTTCTTCGCGGGCTTCAACTACCCCCGCGAGCGCGCCAACTGCGTCGGTAATCAGCAGCCCTTTCGCGACGAGTGCTGGGTTCCCAATCAGCGCGCGGCGCCTGCGAACATCCAGCTCACCTGGACCAGCCGCATCTACGGCCTGTTCCTGGGCATGGCGCTGTTCCGCGTGAACTACGACCTCGACTACGCCAAGGCCAACCAGGTCTTCAAGCTGGGCTCGGGCGAGGCCTTCCAGGTCGCCGCCGGCTACCACACGGTCGAAGTGCCTGACGTCACCACCGGTCACCGCTACGCGGCGATCGAGAAGGATGGCGCGCCCTACAACAGCACCGGTGCCATCCGCATGATCGACATCGCCAACCAGTACCTCATCATGGTTCGCAACCCCGCCACCTGCCCGCTGCCCGACTACATCTTCTTCCAGGGCTTTCAGTGCTTGCCGGCAGATCAGGCCAACAACCCCGCGCTCCTCGAAGACCGTCGCAAGTACTGGACTGAGATCTTCCAGGACTCCATTCGAGACCTCGGGCTGCAGCGCAGCATGTACCAAATTTACGGGAAGGCGTTCTGAACATGGAACTCCGCACTCTTGAGGGAAAGAACATGAACCGCCTCCTCCGCGCAGTCCTCCTCGCCACCACCGCATTCATCGCGGTGGGTTGTGGCCAGCCCGAGCTGATCGATCGCACCGGCCCGAACCACATCAAGAAGTCCGAACTGCTCGAGGGCACCTGGTACATCCAGGAAACGATCATCGATGCCCCGAAGACGCCCAACGGCACGGCGACCATCGGTTACGGCGGAAAGATGGAGAAGATCCGCTGGGAGGTGCAGGAAGATCTCCTCGTCGCCTACCGCTCCTACGAGATCGTGCCCGGGGCTGACCCGCGCGTCGATCGCGAGCAGTCCAAGCTCGGGAAGGTCGTCTTCAAGGACGGCCGCCCTTACAAGGGCAACCCGGTCTTCGCTTACAAGATTCAGAGCCATTTCGACCGCCAGCGTCAGTACAACCCGGCGACCGGTGAGCAGCGGAACGTGCTCGTCGAGGACACTGCAGATCGTCCCTGGTACGAGCGCCAATTCATGCGGGTTGACTGGAGCGCCAACCAGATTCTGAACTGGGATTCGACTTGCACCGCAAAGGGCGGGACGGGGCCGTTTCACTGCACCGGCGAAAACGCGGGCCTCTATCTTCGCTACCTGACCAACCAGGACGAGCAGCCTCAGGATCAGGCCCTCTCGTTCGTCAGGGGCGCCGGCGACAAGTTGAACTACTTCGACTGGACGACTCAGGCGATCATCGACCCGCCCAGCATCTACTACGAAGGGTACGGCAACCTGCCCTACTGCTTCTTCAACCCCACCTTCGACTGCGAGAGCGTCGACGTGCGCGTGCGCACCTCGGTGCTGAAGGTTGATGAGGCGGTCAGCAACGACTACGAGCCGCTCGTCTACAGCGACAAGCTGATGGTGAAGTTCGGTTACTTCCGTCAGGAGTCGTACAGCTACTCGAAGGACTACTACTACACGTACTCGGGCCAGCAGTTCTTCGCGATGCGCCACAACATCTGGCAGCGCGCCCACGACGCCGAGGGCAAGGTCATCCCCGTCGTCGAGCGCGCCCTGCGGCCCATCGTCTACTACATGACGCAGAACACCCCCACGTACCTCGAAGGTGTGGCGGCGCAACACCTCGCCACCGGTCAGGGCATGGACCCCAGCCAGACCATCGAAGCCTCGTGGGATCGCGCCTACCGCCGCGCGGTCGCGGTGCCCCGTGGTCTTGAGGTCAGCGACGTTCCGCAGATGTTCTACGTGTGTGAGTCGCCCGTTCGTGAAGGCTCGCCGGCTGCCTGTGGCAAGCCCGGCACCTACGCGCGCAACGGCGACCTGCGCTACCACATGATCCCCTACGTCGATCAGAACGCTGGCGGCCTGCTCGGCCTCGGCCCCTCTTCGATGGATCCCGAGACGGGAATGATCGTCAAGGCGGCCGCCAACGTGTACGGCCCCGGCCTCGACACCTGGTCTGGCAGCTCGCAGCAGGTCATCGACGTCGTCAGCGGCGAGCTCACCCTCAGCGAGCTCATCACCGGCAAAGACATCAAGGACTACGTCGCTTCGAACCTGAACCCCACCGACCCCCGCCGCCCGCTCAACGGACCGTGGAACTCGCAGCAGCCCCTCGTGTCAGATGCCACCAAGCCGACCGGCTCGTTCGGCAACCTCGACGGCAAGCTGAAGACCCTGTCCAACCAGTGGCGCCATAACGGCTCGCTGCCGCTCGCCAAGGAGAACCGCCGCGCGGTGGTCGACCAGCTGATCAAGGGCAACCCGTCGCTCGAAGAAGAGCTCGTCAACCTGCCTGAGGTGCGCGTCGCCATTCAGTCGCTCACCACCAACAAGGGCTTCCAGGCCAAGTTGCAGACAGACTCGGCGTTCTACCGCACGGTGGCTCGCAACCTGCTGCTGGGCAACGACCCCATCGAGGCGGCGATCACCAGGTCGCGCAACACGCCTGACCCGAAGATCGGCTGCTTCTTCGAGTTCTCGTACAGCGACGAAGACTACTTTGGTCTCGCCCAGCGAAAGGTCGCGCTTCAGAGAAGCCTCGTGACCAAGTTCAAGCAGCAGGGTCAGACCGACGAGCTGGCCCTCACCAACGCGAAGGCCGAGGTCTACAACAGCCTGCGCCGCGAAGCCTATCGTTCGGTCACCGAGCACGAGATCGGCCACACTCTGGGCCTGATGCACAACTTCGTCGCCTCGGCTGACGCGCTCAACTACCACGACGGCTACTGGGATCTCCGCAAGGAGACCATCGGTGTCAACGTCGGTGGCCGCCGCGTGTTGCCCGTGACGCCGCAGAACCTGTCGGACGCCGCCAAGCCCAACCAGCGCCAGCTCGACGCGTCGATGTACGAGTACACGTACTCGTCGATCATGGACTACGGCGCGCGAGTCAACGCGCAGAACCGTGGCACCGGCAAGTACGACGACGCTGCGATCCTCTTCGCTTACTCAGGCGGTTTCGAGCCCGGCTGGGTCGAGGTGTTCAACGAACTGCGCCCCAACTACGAGAGCCCGAACATCACGGTGCCGCTCGACAACCAGGCGAAGGTCTTCACCGTTCGTGGTGCTCAAGTCGAGATTCCTCTCGCGCACGTCGAGCACTACACCCCGGCGACTTCGTTCTACACCGACAAGTACCACTACACGACGCTGCCCTTCCATTTCGCCGACCAGCAGCCGTCGTTCGAAGGCATGCTCGATCAGGGCATCTCGCGCATGAAGAACCGGTCGTTCCGCAAGTGGAGCGAGATGGCGGTTCACTACAAGCGCATCGAAGAGGAGCTCAAGAAGTTCAACCTCTCGCAGTCGGGTCTGTCTGAGAACGACTACAGCCGCGCCAAGGACATCATCAACGCGGCCGGTGGTGCGAACGTGCCCGTCGAGGTGCCCTACATGTTCTGCTCCGACTACGAAGTCGGCGCGAACCTGATGTGCAACCGCAACGACCAGGGCGCCGACGTCTTCGAGATGACCTCGAAGTGGATGGAGCGCTTCAACCAGTCGTACGTGTTCTCGAACTTCCGCCGCGGCCGCCTCATCTACTCGCCGGCGGCGGTGGCGTCGGGCAAGTTCGGCCGCTTCCTCGGGAACATCCCCAACGTCTACCAGCAGTGGCTCTTCAACATCTTCTACCTGGCCAAGTACTACCAGCTGACCCCCGAGGAGATGGACAAGTTCTACGGCCTCGGCGACCCCATCTGGCAGAACTACTGGACGATGGCGGTGATCGACTCGACGAACCTGCTGATGCAGCAGATCTCGATTCCCAGCGCCGGCTACCACGGGAAAAAGGCCGACGGCAGCTGGGAGTACGTGGCCACGGGTGACCCGCAGAACGTTCGCCTCCCGAGCGCGAGCGAAGCGGCGCTGAAGACCTCGCTGCAGAACCCCGCCAACGGTGGCTACTCAGACATCGCCTACGTGCCCCGCGGCCCCGGCCGCAGCATGTTCACCGTCTACGACACGTTCGGTTACGACGGCTTCTCGCGCGTCAACGAGGCAGGCCACTTCTGGGACGTGTACGCGGCGATGCTCGCGCTCACCACCAGCGAGACGAACTTCCTCGGCGTCGACCGTGGGTCCGATGCCCTGCGCTACTCGCTGCCGTACTACACGACGTTCAACCTCGAGCTGGCTCCGCTCTTCAACAACTACTGGACCCAGAACGTCTCGTACTACTCGCCCCAGATGGCCAAGCAGGCTGACGGTACGGCGCTCATTCAGCTGCCCACCTACATCCGCGCTCAGGACTTCATCCCCGGCTTCGTCTACCCCGCGGCCCCGGTCGTTCCGGTCGACGGTTCGGGCCAGCCGATGGTGATGTCGAAGGTCGCCCCCGTCTCGACCTGGAGCTCGCGGTTCTACGCTCAGGTCTGGTCGATGGCGTTCTTCACGGCCAACTTCAACCTCGAGTTCGCGAACTTCAACCAGATCTTCCGGTTGGGCTCGGGCGACAACCTCACCCCGGCGGCCGGCTTCACGGTCGTCACCTACGAGGATCCGTTCGGTGGCGGCTACGTCTACGCGGCGATGAAGAAGACGGGCCAGCTGGTGCCCACCGCCGGTGTCGATATGGTCGAGCGTGCGGCTCTCTCGAAGACCAAGTGGGAGACGGCCAGATCCACCAACCAGCCGGTCGACGGCAAGACGGCGGCGCAGTGGGAGACCGACCTGCGTGGCTCGACGCGCACGCTGGAAATGATGCGCGGCCTGTACGACATCTTCGGCAGCGCCTGGTAACTCGCAGGCGACGCTGAAACACCCGGCGCTCGACCCTGATGTGGGGGTCGGGCGCTGTTTGTTTTCAGCACCTGCCGCTTTCGCTACAAGGTCAATCCGTGCAGCTCGCTCCACGTCAGCTCGATCTCTTCGGGAGGCTTTCGCGGCCGGCCAGCGTGCCTGCGCGCGCTCCCGTCGAGACGGCGGAGGTCACTGAGCCCGAGGCAGCCCGGCCGGTGTTCAAGCCCGTGCCAGTGGCGACCCCGGAAGCGGCCGATCGCCCGCCCACCCGGCAGCAGACGCTGGCCCGTGCCCGGGCGCTGGCCGCGCGCATCGCAGAGCTCCTTGGGCCCGAGCTCAAGGTGCTCCTGACGGTGCACGACAACCGCTCGACGATGATCAGCTTCCGGCGCCAACCGCCGCTGCTGAAGATCCGCGCGCACCACATGTTCCTCGACGCACCCATCGAAGTGGTGCGGTCGATCGCCGACTACACGGGGCGGGGCAAGACCCAGGCGGGCGTCGAGCTCGACGACTACATCGCAGCCCAGCAAAAGCGCATTCGGGCCATGCCCACCCGGCTCTCGCTGCTCGAGTCACGAGGCACGTGTTTCGATCTTCAGGAACTCTTCGTGAACATGAACGCGGCCCACTTCGACCACGTGGTGGTGGCGCGCATCGGGTGGGGTCGGCACACCACGAAGCGCCGGCGAAAGTCGATTCGCCTGGGCGTGTACGATCACAAGGCGCGCGAGATTCGCATTCACCCCGCGCTCGACCGGCCCGACGTGCCCCGCTTTTTCGTGGAGTTCATCATCTACCACGAGATGCTCCACCAGCTCTTCCCAAGCGATCGAGCTACGGGCCGCCACGTGCATCACCCGCGGGCCTTTCGTGATCGCGAGCGCGCTTTCCCCAAGTACGCCGCCGCGATGGCGTGGGAGCGGCAACACCTGCAGGAACTCCTGCGCCGTTGACGAAGGCCTAGCGTTTTTTCTTACCGGTCAACGCAAGGTACCGCTGCCCCCGGGGTGAGATCTCGTACCCGACCTCGAAGCTCTGGGTCAGCCCCAGCTTCTTGAGCTTGCGCACGTCGATCTTGAACGGCTCGGTCTCGAGCGCGAGCTTCGCGGCCAACTCAGAGGCCGCCACCCGCGGGTGTTTGCCGATGAGCGCCATCACCTTGCGCACCCATTTCCGGTCGCGCTCCAGGCGCTCCACCCGCGTGCCCAGGTCAGCCAGCGCTTCGGCGGTCAGCTCGGTGTTCAAAGCGATGGCGACCCGATCGCCGTCGCCGCCATGCACGAAGCCCACCCGGAACACCGGGGTGGCGGGTGTCAGCGGCTTCTTCGCCACCGGGGTCATGAAGGCCAGCAGCTCGTCGCGCGACCCGAAACCGCCTTCGTGTGCCTCGGCCTCCGTGATGTCAGCCAGTTTTACGGAGTCGACGGTGTTCACCTCGACCACGCCGATCGGGTGAACCCGGTAACGACCTCCCACTTTGACGTGGGGCTTTTCCCACAGTCGAAAGGTGAGACGCACTGCGCCATCGACGATGCCTGCATGAAAGCGCTTCTGGAAGAGCAACACCCTCGTCCGTATAACCCGCGCATGAGACGCGCGAAGATTGTCTGCACGCTGGGGCCGGCCACCAACTCGCAGGAGATGCTGGAGAAGTTGATCAACGCCGGGATGGACGTGGCGCGGCTCAACTTCAGCCATGGAACACATGCCGATCACCTGATGACCATCGAGCGCTTGCGCGCCGCGCAGCTCAAGGTGCGCAAGGCGGTGGGCATTCTGGGAGACCTGCAGGGCCCGAAGATCCGAACGGGGAAGCTGGTGACAGGTGCGGTCGAGCTGGTCGAGGGCAAGGAGCTGTCCATCACGATGGACGAGACCCACCTCGGCACGGTCGACCTGGTCGGCACGACGTACCCGCACCTCGCCTCTGACGTGAACGTGGGCGACCGCATCCTCGTCGATGACGGCCTGCTCGAACTCAAGGTGCTGCAGACCGACAAGAAGATGCTGATCCGCACCGAGATCATTCACGGCGGCACGCTCAAGAACAACAAGGGCATCAACCTGCCCGGCGTGGCGCTGAAGGCCGAGGCGCTCACCGCGAAAGACAAGGAAGACCTCATCTTCGCCTTGAAGAACGGCGTCGACATGGTGGCGCTCTCGTTCGTGCGCACCCCCGAAGACATCGACCAGTGCCGCCAGGCGATGCAGGAGTTCGGCAGGGTGGTGCCGATCATCGCGAAGCTTGAGAAGCCCGAGGCGATCGCCCGGCTCGACGCGATCCTCGACAAGACCGACGGCGTGATGGTCGCCCGCGGTGACCTCGGCGTCGAGATTCCCCCCGAGGAGGTGCCCGCGATTCAAAAAGACATCATTCGCCGGGCCAACCAGCGCGGCATGCCGGTGATCGTGGCGACGCAGATGCTCAACTCGATGATCGAGCACCCCCGGCCGACCCGCGCCGAGGCGAGCGACGTGGCCAACGCCATCTTCGACAACACCGACGCGGTGATGCTCTCGGGCGAGTCGGCCTCGGGTCGGTACCCCATCGAGTCGGTCGAGATGATGAGCCGCATCGTCGAGGCGGCCGAGTCGGCGATGCGTCAGTCGTTCCCGCGCATCGGGAGCGGTGAGCCGGTGAAGATTCCCGCCGATTTCCCCGACGTCACGTGTGGCGTTGCCTGCAGAGCGGCGCGCGAGGCAGGGGCGGCGTTGATCGTCGCCTTCACCTTGACCGGCACCACGGCGCGGCTGCTTTCACGGTACCGCCCGCAGATGCCCATCATCGCGTTCTCCCCGAACCAGGAAGTGCGCCGACGGTTGGCGCTGCTGTGGGGCGTGATGCCGCGCGTGCTCGAGCCGGTGCAGGAGACCGAAGAGATGGTGCAGCGCGTGGAGGAAGAGCTGCTCGCGCGTGGGCTTGCCAAGCGCGGCGATCGCATCGTGATCGTGTTCGGTGCGCCCGTGGGGCAGGCCGGCCGCATCAACTCGTTGCGGCTTCACACCATCGAGATGTGACCTGGCCCCCCCCCTCACCCCGCGCGCGCAGGGCGAGGGAAGACGTCATTTCGATTTGAGCGCCCGCCTGGGCACGTCGGCCTCGACGAAGATCCTGAACAGATCTTTGTCGAGCTGACCGCTCTCCGATTCTTTGCGCAGAATGTCGAGCGCCAGCTCGTGCGGCACCGCCTTCTTGTACGGCCGGTCGCTCGCGGTCAGCGCATCGTAGATGTCTGAGATCGCCATCATCTTCGACTGCACGGGGATCTGGTCTGCCGACACCGCCCGCGGGTAGCCCTTGCCGTCGAGCTTCTCGTGGTGGGCAAAGGCGATCTCGGGCACCCGCTTGAGCGTCTTGGTCCACGGAATCTGCGAGAGGAACCTGAACGTGTGCGTCACGTGCGACTCGATCTCCCGCCGCTCGGTCGGTGACAACGAGCCGCGCTGAATCGACAACACCTGCACGTCGTTGGGCGTCAGCAACATTTGCGGCCGCTCGCGCGAGTCGTTGTACGAGAGCCCAGCAAGCCCCGTGAGCCGCTCGAAACCGCCCTGCGCCAGCACGGTGGGCCGGTTGCACTGGAGCACGAACTCCAACGCCTCATCGACCTCCTTGAGCTCGCGCACCAGCCGCTCGTTCTCTTCCAGGTCGAGCTCTTCGACCGCGCGATCGCCGCGCAGCTTGATGGCGTCGAGGCGGCGCATCATCGAGGCCATCTGCCGATCCTTGCGCGCGAGCTCGAAGCGGTGCTTGAGCACCTCGAGTTCATGCGGGTACAGCTTCTCGGCCTTGACCAGCACCGGCTCGCGCACGCCGATCTTCCCGAAGTCGTGCAGCAACGACGCGTAGCGGATCTCTTGAATCTGCTCGGGGCTGAACTTGAGATCCTTGAACGGCCCGCCGGGCGAGAGCTCGGTGGCCTCCGCCAGCGACACGGTGAGCGACGCCACGCGGCCCGAGTGACCCGCGGTGGTGGGGTCACGCGACTCGATCGCCATCACCGAGGCCTGCACGAAGCCCTCGAACAGCCGGCTGATGTCTTCGTGGAGCATGGCGTTCTCGATCGCCTGCGCCGCCTGCCCGCCGAGTGCGATGAGCAGCTCCTCGTCTTCTGCATCGAAGACGCCGCCGACCGCGTTGAGCGCCTGGATGACGCCGGTGACCTCACCCTTGGTGTCGCGCATCGGCACGCAGAGCACGCTCTTGGTGCGGTAGTCGGTCTTGAGATCCCAATCGCGGTTGAAGCGGGGGTCTTCGTAGGCGTCGCGCAGGTTCACCACCTCGCCCTTCTGCGCCACCGAGCCAGCGATGCCCTGGCCCAGCGGCACGCGGATCTCCTGCTTGGCGCCCTGGGCCACACGGCTCCACAGCTCGTTGCGCTGCCGGTCGAGGATGAAGAGCGAGCAGCGGTCGGCTTCGATCACGCGCGCGGCCTCGCGAAGAATGAGCGGGAGCAGCTCGTCGAGGCTGTGTGCCGCAGCCATCGCCTTGGCCACCTCGAGGATCGCCTGCAGCTTGTCGACGCGCCGCAGCGCCTGCTTCAGCGGAGACATCGAAGGCGAGGTCTTCTCATCCAGGTCGTGATCCACGAGCGGGATGTTCCTCCCTCGAGGTCATGGGAGCAACCATCGTGACCAGCCCGTTGAGAGGCTCGACTCTGCCGAAGGGGAGCGGTACCAAGGGCCCATGACGAACCGCGTGCGCATCGCGCCTTCGATCCTCTCGGCAGACTTCGGCCGGCTTCACGACGAGGTCAAGGCCCTCGAGACCGCTGGCGCTGACTACGTTCACGTCGACGTGATGGATGGCCGTTTCGTGCCCAACATCACCATTGGGCCGCTGGTGGTCGAGGCGGTCAAACGCGCCACGTCGCTTCCGCTCGACGTGCACCTGATGATCGTCGAGCCCGAGAAGTACATCGACGACTTCGTGAAGGCGGGCGCCAACATCATCACCGTGCACCAGGAGACCTGCGCCCACCTGCACCGCACGCTGCAGCAAATCCGCGCGGCGGGGGCGAAGCCGTCGGTCGTGCTCAACCCCAGCACGTCGCTCTCGACCATCGAAGAGGTCTTGAGCGAGGTCAGCCAGGTGCTGCTGATGTCGGTCAATCCCGGCTTCGGCGGGCAGGCCTTCATTCCTGCCACCATCGACAAGGTGCGCAGGTTGCGCGCGATGATCGACGCGCGCGGGCTCGCCGTCGACATCGAGGTCGACGGCGGGATCAACCCGGTCACCGCGAAGCAGGTGGTGGCGGCGGGCGCAAACGTGCTGGTGGCGGGAAACGCAGTGTTCAAGACGCCTGATTACCGGGCGGCGATCGCGGCGCTGCGGGGCTGAAAAAAAAGGAGAGGCGACGGCCCTCTTCACCTCGGGGAGAGGGAACTTTTCAGCGAACCACGACCTGCTGCGTCTCACCTTCAGCCGTGCGCACTTCGATCACATGCTCGCCGCCCAACATCAGCCGCGGGTGCTGCACCTGCAGCCGGCCCAGCGCGTCGGGCTTTTGCCAGGTCGACCACAGCCCCTCGTCGACGCGCCACGAGTACGGCTGACCCACACGCGCCTCGAGTGAAGCGGCGCCATTCGTTTTCACCGCCGAACGAATGAGCTCTGACGAGACGTGCTTCGCCTTCA
>JAYTAT010000462.1:0-4002 GCA_043737315.1 Archangium sp. | reverse complement strand
GCTCATCACCCTTGCGCAGAGACGCGTTGGTCTCGCCATCGGTGACGTACCAACCGAAGCGGCCTTCCTTGATCACCAGGTCTTTGCCGCTGTCGGGGTCTTTACCCACCACGGTGACGGGCTTGGCCTGACCGCGGCCGCGGAACTGCTTGGGCTGCGCGAGCACCTCCAGCGCCTCCTGCATGGTCATGGTGAGCAGCTTCTCTTCGTTGCCCTGGCCCAGGTTCCGGCTCTCTTTGCCCTTGGTGATGTACGGGCCGTAGCGGCCGTTTTGCGCCAGCACGTCTTCGCCGTCTTCAGCCTTGCCGAGGGTGCGGGGCAATGTGAGCAGCTCGAGCGCCTGCTCCAGCGTCACGTTTTCCGCCTTCATGTTGGGGAAGAGTGACGCGGTCTTCGGTTTGAAGTCGTCGGTCACCACGCCCAGCGCCACGTACGCGCCGAAGCGGCCGGTCTTCACGAACACCGGCAGGCCCGTCGCGGGGTCGGTGCCGACGGGCGTGTCACCCTTGGGAGCCGCGAGCAGCGCCTGCGCTCTTTCCAGCGTCATCTCATCGGGCGGCAACGAGTCGGGCACGGAGACCGTGTCTTCACCACGCTTGATGTACGGGCCGTACTTGCCCGGCTTGACCACCACGCCGCTGTCAGCCCCACCGATGGGGATGGAGTTGATTGACGCGGCGTCGATGTTCTCGAGGTTCTGGCTGACCAACTTCTGCAGACCGGGGTGCTTCTTGTCGCCGAAGTAGAACTGCTTCAGGTAGTCGACCTTCTCGCGATCACCGTTGGCGATCTTGTCGAGGTCTTCTTCCATCTCGGCCGTGAACGCGAAGTCGACGAGATCGGCGAAGTGCGTCTCCATCAGCTTGACCACCGCGAAGGCCACCCAGTTCGGAATGAGGGCCTGGCCCTTCTTCCACACGAAGCGGGCCTGCAGCTTGCCCATGATCGACGCGTAGGTCGACGGGCGGCCGATGCCCAGCTCTTCCAACTTCTTCACCAGCGAGGCTTCGGTGAACCGGGCCGGAGGCGAGGTGGTGTGGCCCTTAGCCTCCAGCTCGGCGACCGGCACGTCATCGCCCTGCTTGAGGATCGGCAGCGGCGACTCCTGATCGTCAGCCGCTTCCGCATCATCGGAGCCTTCGACGTACGCCTGCAGGTAGCCCTTGAAGGTGATCGTGCGGCCCGAAGCGCTGAACTCGACCTGCTGCCCCTGACTGGTCTTCGCCTCGAGCTTGAGCGACACCGTCTCGCCCTGCGCGTCGGTCATCTGGCTGGCGAGCGTGCGCTTCCAGATAAGATCGTACAGCTTCATCTCAGCCGAGATGAGCTCGGTGGCCAGCTCCTGCGGCGTACGGAACGACTCACCCGCGGGGCGAATCGCTTCGTGCGCTTCCTGCGCGTTCTTCACCTTGCGGGTGTAGAGGCGCGGCTCGTCGGGGAGAAAATCTTTGCCAAACAGCTCGACCACCTGCGCGCGGGCGGCCTTGATCGCCGTCTCGGACAGGTTGGTCGAGTCGGTGCGCATGTACGTGATGTACCCGCGCTCGTAGAGGCCCTGCGCGACGCGCATCACCTGCTGCGCGCTCATGCCCAGCTTGCGCCCACCTTCTTGCTGCAAGGTGGACGTCATGAACGGAGGCTTGGGCGAGCTGCGGTACGGCCGCGTGTCCAGGCTCTTCACCTTGAAGGACTGACCCTTGAGCCCATCAGAGATCGCCTTCGCCTTCGTCTCGTCGATCCACGCGCTGTTCACGGTGGTCAGCTCACCGCGATCGCTGAAGTCTTTGCCGCTGGCCACGCGCTGGCCATCGACGGAATACAGCGTCGACTCGAAGGCAGGCGAGGTGGCGTGTTGGGCCGAGACGTCCCAGTAGGTCGCCGAGCGGAAGTTCATCCGCTCCAATTCGCGCTCGACCACCAGGCGAATCGAAGGCGACTGCACGCGGCCGGCAGACAGGCCCTGGCCGACCTTGAGGCGCACCACGTGGGTGACCTGGTAGCCGTAGAGGCGGTCGATGGTGCGCCGGGTCTCCTGCGCGTCGACCAGGCCCATGTTCAGATCACGCGAGTGATCGACGGCGTCCTGAATCGCCTTCTTGGTGATCTCATGGAACACCATGCGCTTGACCGGAACCTTCGGCTTCAGCTCTTCCTTCAGATGCCACGCGATCGCTTCACCTTCGCGGTCTTCGTCGGTGGCCAGGTAGAGCTCCGAGGCGCCTTTCAAGGCATCCTTGAGATCGCGGACCACTTCCTTCTTAGTCACCTCGTAAGTGAGCTTGAAGTCGTTATCGACGTCGACGCACAAACCGCTGGCCGGCAAGTCCACGACGTGACCGACCGAGGCCATCACCGTGAAGTTGTCGCCGAGGAACTTGCCGATCGTCTTGGCTTTCGCCGGCGATTCGACAATCACGAGTGCGGGCTTGGATGCCATGGGAAGCGGGTCGCTACTTTCTTTCCGATGAGCCCGTCAACAAGTACCGCCGACGCAATCCCGGGCTCAGGCAGGTTTTCGATACCGATCAGTGGCTTCGATCAGCTCGTGAAGAATGCCCGGCTCATGCGCCGCGTGCCCCGCATCTTCGACGATATGCAGCTCGGCTTCAGGCCACGCGCGGTGCAAAGCCCACGCTGATTCCATCGGGCACACCACGTCGTAGCGCCCGTTGACGATGGTGCCGGGGATCTTCCGGATCTTTTCGATGTTGTGCTTCGCGAGCAGCGCCTTGTCGTCGCTCAACCAGCCGCCGTTGACGAAGTAGTGGCACTCGATGCGCGCGAACGCGTCGGCAAAAGAATCTTCACCGGTCTTCGAAAGATACGACTCGTTGGGCAGCAGGTAGCTGGTGCGGCCTTCCCACATGCTCCACGCCTTCGCAGCCTCAGAGCGCACCCTCGCGTCCTGGCTGGTGAGGCGCTTGTAGTAGGCGCCCACGAGATCACCACGCTCTGCCTCGGGGATCGCCGCGAGGTATTTCTCCCACGCGTCGGGGAAGAGGTGACTGGTGCCGTCCTGGTAGAACCAGTCGATCTCCCACTTGCGCAGCAGAAAGATGCCGCGCAGCACGAGCTCGCTGCAGCGTTGAGGGTGCGTCTGGGCGTAGGCGAGGGCGAGCGTGCTGCCCCACGAGCCGCCGAAGACTTGCCACTTCTCGATGCCCAGGTGCGTGCGGAGCACTTCCATGTCGGCCACGAGATCCCACGTGGTGTTGTGCTCGAGCGACGCGAACGGAGTCGACTTGCCGCAGCCACGCTGATCGAACAGCACGATGCGATAGGTCGAAGGATCGAAGAAGCGGCGCTGCTTGGGCTCGGTGCCACCACCGGGGCCGCCGTGCACGAAGACCACGGGCTTGCCCTTCGGGTTGCCACTCTCTTCGAAGTACAGAACGTGGCCGTCAGAGACCGGCAGCATGCCGGTGCGGTACGGCTCGATGGGCGGGTAGTAGGTGCGTCGCTGAGTCATGGAAGAGCCGTTCATTTCACGTCACTGCCCGGGGCCACATCACCGGGATTGATGAGGCAGAGCGACTTGCCGCTGCCTGCCGCGAGGATCATTCCGCGCGACTCGATGCCCTTGAGCGCACGCGGCTTGAGGTTCACCACCACCACCACGTTGCGACCCACCAACTGATCGGGCGTGAAGGTCTCGGCGATGCCCGAGACGATGGTGCGCGGCGTGCCTTCGCCGAGATCGACGCTCAGCTTGAGCAGCTTGTCGGCCTTCTCGACCTTCTCAGCTGCCAACACCTTGCCCGCCTTGAGCGAGACCTTGGTGAAGTCAGCAAACTCGATCTCCGCCGCGGGACCCGCCGGAGCGGCTTCGACCTTCTTCTCTTTGGAGGCCCTGGCCACAGGCGGCGGAGGCGCAGCAGCCTCTTCCTTCTCTTTGACCCAGGTGTCTTTCAGCGCGACGGTGCGGTTGAACACCTGTGCGCCCTGCTTCGCGTCGAGATCGACGGTGAAGTAACCGAGCCGCTCGAACTGGAAGCGCTCTCC
>JAYTAT010000461.1:0-4004 GCA_043737315.1 Archangium sp. | reverse complement strand
ACCGGGTCTTTCTTGACGTCAACCGGGTCGACCTGGGTTTTCGCCTTCGGGGTGACCACAGGGTCATCCACCCGGGCAAGCATTGGGTTCTTCAGGGGTCCATCGGTCCTGGGGGGCGGCTTCTTCCCGATGGCCACCGGCATTGGGGGCGTCACCGGCGCGGGCCACAACACGTAGGTCAACACGGCCGCGAACCACAGGCCCACCACGCCGCCCAGCACCAGGGGCCAGCGGCGACCCACCTTCCGCTTGAGATCAGCCACCTGCGCCGAGACGGCCAGTTCGCGGGCGCGCTTCCTCTCGCCACCGGCCGCTTCGGGGTCGTCGACCACCGGCTCGATGGCCATCAGGCTCATCTGGGTGGTGGCGTTGCGCATCTGCTTGGTCGCCGCGCGCAGGTCGGCCTTCACCTGCACCGCGTCGGGGCGCTCACCTGGCTCCTTGGCGAGCAGCTTGAGGATCAGCTCCGACAGCGCCTTGGGGATCTCTTTGTTCAGCTCGTGGGGGACCGGCGGCGGCGAGTGAACGTGCTTCTCCATCACCTCCATCGGCGTGCTGCCGATGAACGGGAGCTGCCCGGTCAACATGTGGAAACAGAGCACGCCGAACGCGTAGAGGTCTGCCGGGGGGCCCGCGGGCCGGCCGCGTGCGTGCTCGGGCGAGATGTAATCGGGCGTACCGGCGATGCGCGTGACGTTCTGCTGGCTGCGCCGCGCAAGACCGAAGTCGAGCAGCTTCACGTAGAAGAGGTTCGCCTCTTTCACGAGGAAGACGTTGGCGGGCTTGAGATCGCGGTGCACCACGCCCGCTTCGTGCGCGGCGCTCAATGCCGAGAGCACTTGCTCCAGAATGATCACCGCGTCGCCGACAGGGATCTTCGTCTCGCGCTGCATGCGTTGCTCGAGCGCCTCGCCTTCGAGCAGCTCCATGATCAGATAATTGCGGCCGTCTTCCAGCGTACCTGCGCCGAAGATGTTGATGATGCCGCGGTTCTTGATCAAGCTGATGATGCGCGCTTCGTCGAGCAGCCGATCCATGTCTCGCGGATCAGGCGAGATGTCGGGCCGGAGCACCTTGATCGCCACGCCCTTGCCGATCATCTGGTGCGTCGCCTTGTAGACGACGCCCATGCCACCGACGCCGAGCTTCGCCTCGATGACGTATTCCTGCAGCTTGCGGCCGATCAACGAGTCGCGGCCCGAAGACGAGCTGAGCGCATCGTTGGTGGGCGCCGCCGCCTTGCTGGTCGCAGCGTTGGAGCGGCGTGGTGCGCCCCCTGCCTGAGGCACCGGCCCCGCGGGACGGGAGACGGGTTTGCGAGGCGGCTGCTTCTCGTCAGGCTCCATCAGCGTGCTGGCGTCGGGCGAGGCGGCCATGCCTGGATCGGTCGCCAAAGGCTTTCGGGCGGCGGGGCGGGCAGGCGGTTTGGCACCCGACGCGAAAGCCTTGCTCTTGGAGGTCGCCTCGCCGCCGAGGCCGAGCGTGGCCCCGCACTCCGGGCACGCCCGCGTGTCGGTGGGGGACACAGTTCCACACTTCGGGCAGAGGACTTCACCGGCCATGAGCGCCCAGAGTCAACCACAGTCGCGCCCGGGCCCGGGCTAATTCCAGCCCGCTCAAAGCGCTGACGGCTGAAACCCCTCACCGTCGCGCGACAGCACCAATTGACCACACGCGGCGGCGATCTCACGCCCGCGCGGCCAGCGGATCAGCGTGAGCATGCCCTGCTTCACCAGGCGGGCGTGAAAGCCGCGAACGCGCGATTCGCTGGGCGTCTCGAGGCTCGTGCCCGGGTACGGATTGTAGGGAATGAGGTTGACCCGGGAAGGGATGCCCTCGAGCAGGGTTACCAGCCGGTCTGCATCGGCGTCGGTGTCGTTCAGGTCTTTGAACAGCACGTACTCGATGAAGTAGTCGCGCTTGCCGTTGCGCCTCTCGACATCTTTGCGCAGCGCCCCGAGCAGCGATTGAATCGGCCAGGTCTTGTTCTGCGGCATCACCTGCGCGCGCACTTCGTCGGTGGTCGCGTTCAAAGACAGGGCGAGCGACGCCTTCGACTCGGCAAGAAACCGCTCGAGGCCCGGCAAGACGCCCGAGGTCGAAACGGTCACGGCCACCTGACGCAGCTGCGGCGCGGGGCTCTGGGTGAGCACCTCGATCGCGTGGAGCACCTCGTCGAGGTTGTCCATCGGCTCGCCCATGCCCATGAAGACCACGTTGCTGGCGGGCTGCTCGGCGGGCGCTTCGCTGCGGGCCAGCAGGTACTGCGCGACCATCTCTTCCGCCGTGAGTTGGCGGATGAAGCCGAGCTCTTTGGTCGCGCAGAAGACACACTTGCGCGTGCAGCCGGCCTGGCTCGAGATGCAGATGGTGCTGCGGCCCTTCGCGGGAATGCGCACCGTCTCGACGTTGGTGCCGGCGAAGTCGAGCGCGTACTTGGTGGTGCCGTCGGGGCTCTGCTGGCGTTCGGTCACCCTGGGCACCACGAGCCCCTGTCGCGCGATGAACGGAGTCCACACGCGGTGGCTCACGCCCTCGATTGCCTCAGGCAGCGTGGTGGGCATCGGCCGCTGTGAGAACAACCACCGCAAGGTCTCGACCGCGCGAGCACGGCTGCCCAGCTCGACGGTGAGCTGTTCCAGCGTCAGCGCGGGAAGTTGGCGGGCCACGGGGGTCACCTCGCAGAGGCAGTGACCGACTGTCAACGTACTCCCGCGCCCTGCAGCCAGAGCGCCGGGGTGAGGAACAACGCTTCCTCCGGGGGTGTCGACGGGTACGATGTTGCCTTCTTTTCAGGGGAACCCCACCCACATGCGAACTCAACCCCATGGCGCCGTGAGCCGCCGTCTTGTCATTGGTCTGGCCGTTGCCCTGGCCGTCATCGTGGGCTTCGCCAGCACGCAGACCTGTCTGCGCGTCGGCTTTTCCAAAGGTCTGTGGCTCGACAAGTGCCCTGATGGAGAGCTGCGGCAGACCATCAACGTCTCTGCTCCTGAGCTCAAACGCGGCGCGTTCGGTTCGGTGCTGGTGACCGTCAACGCGACGTACCTGGTGGCGCCGAATGATCAGCGGCGTTTCGAGGCCATCAACAACTTCACGCCGACCGTCTCGCTGGTGAGTGCGACGGGTGAGACGCAGCTCTCGCCAAAGGAGCGCTGGAAGAAAGCAGGCGGAGGGCTGCAGGCCGAGGTCGAGCTGCCGAAGGTGAACGACGGTGACTACAAGCTGCGCACCCGCATCACCTCGCCCATCGGAGAGCAGGTGCTCGAGCTGCCGCTCCCGCTCTACACGCCGGCGCGCGTGCACGTGATCACCGACCGCCCGCTCTACGAGCCTGGCAACGTGGTGAAGTTTCGCGCGGTCGCACTCAAGGCCTCCGATCTCACCCCGCTCGAAGAACGCCCGGGCACCTGGCGGGTCACCGACGCGCAGGGCGAGTTGCTCCTCGAGGAGCGCGCCCCCACCGGTCCCTGGGGCGTGGTCTCCGGCACCTTCCCCATCGATCGCGGCAGCCAGTCAGGCACGTGGACGGTGACCTGGCAGTCGGGCGCCACCAGCGAGTCGCGCACCTTCACGGTCAAGCCGTTCACCCTGCCCCGCTTCCGGGTGGAAGCTTTTTCCGTCAAGCCGTTCTACCGCCGCAATGAGCGGCCGGTGCTCAAGGGCAAGGTCACTTACAGCTCGGGCGCGCCGGTCGCGAACGCGAAGCTCGAGCTGAACTGGAACGTCTCGGGTTCGTGGCCGCCGCCGACCAGCTGGCTCGACGGCAACGCGCTGCCGAAGCTCGCCACCACCAACGCGAGCGGCGCCTTCACCGCCGAGCTGCCGATGGTGCCCGACGATCTTCAAGGGCAAGCCACGCTCAGCGTGAGCATCGGCGCTGTCGATGCAGCGGGCGATCGGGTGGAAGGCGGGGCCTCGATTCTTCTCTCGCAAGACCTGATCGGAACCTCTGGAGTCACCGAGCTTGCAGACGGCCTGGTGGAGGGTTTCAACAACCGCCT
>JAYTAT010000460.1:0-4028 GCA_043737315.1 Archangium sp. | reverse complement strand
CGGCGTGTGAATACAGCGCCCGCGCCGCCATGTTCACCGAGTTCTTGCTCGCATCACGTTCACGCCACAAAAACGTGTTCGCGGCCTCGTCCTTGTTGGGCAACGCCCAGACGCGGCAATCGAACAACGCCAGCGCGCCGGCTTTCTCCGGCAAGGCTTCAGCCAGGCCTGCGTTGAACTTCGCGGTCGCCATGCTGGCGAGGATGCTGGTGAGCTTCTGAATGCGCCGATCGAGGTACACCTGCGAAGTCGGGTCGGCCTGGTACCAGAGCAAGCTGATTTCGTCTGACTGGGTGTAGCCCGCCAGCGCCGAGGTCTCTTCGACCAGAAACACCGTGGTCGCGATCATCAGCTGGCTGAGCCGCTCGTCATACGGCCGCTTCAGCACGCGCGTGAACCTGGCGAACCCCTTGCCGTCGATGCGCGCGCAGATGGGCAGCTGGTCCATGAATCGCCGGCCCGCCTCGGCCGACTCGTAGCCCTTCATGCGATCGCCCAGATCTTCAGACATGTGCACCGCCTCCTGGGGTCAGTTGTCGGCGCGAGCGCCCTGCCCCTGACCGGTCACCCTCCCTGCGCCAGGACCAGCCGGCTCACGTCGTACAGAACTTCGCCGCGCTGAAAGATGGTCTCGCGTTTCACGTTCCAGGTGTTCAAGTCCGCCACGCGCCAGAGCGTCCACTCGAGCACCGAGCGCAGGTTGATCGCGTCGTACAGGTTGTATTCGACGAGCAACCGCAGCGCGCCCAGCTCTTTGTTGAAGATCCATTCGCGCCACAGCCGAATCGCGTCGAGGCCCTTCACGCCGCGCAGGTGCAGAGGCCGCGAGAGACCGATCGAGTCCTCCACGACCTTGAGGCCACCCTTCAACTTTGCGTGGCGAATCAGAAAGCGCAGATCGAGGTGCAACACGGGTTTGGGGAACTCGTCGAAGGCCTTTTCCAGCGCAGGCACGTCGAAGACTGAGCCGTTGAAGGTGACCCAGATGCGACTTCTGGCCAGCCGCTCCGGCAGCAGATGCAGGCTGTGATCGCGGCGAAAGCTAGCCACGCCTTCCCGATCCATCACGCCCACGACAGTCGGCGCGTGATCGGCATCGGCTTCGATGTCGAAGAAGGCGGCGTCATCGACGAAGTGTCCGTACAGCCGCCAGTGTTCCTTCACCGGCACCAGGGCCGCGAGCTCCACCAATGCCCGCCGGTTCAACGCATCGCGGGTCTTCGCGATCGCGTCGAGCAATTCGCGATCGAGCCGCTCGTTCATCACCGGGCCCGTGGCGGCGGCGTTTTCGAAGTCACTCCAGGTGGCCAGGTCGCGCGCCCAGAGATCGCGCTCGCGCCACGGGCCGACTCCTTTGGTCAGTTGAAAGGTGCGCTCGAGGAACTTCATGGTTCCTTGATCGAGTCGCTCACCCCGTCGACGAGCGACTGAAGCAGGGGGATGTCGGCCTCGCAGAACGGGAGGGCCTGCATTTCGTTCGGCGTGCAGAACTTCAGCGCTTGCGCCCCCAGCGGCTGCGGCTCACCCGACTCGATATCGGCTGCGAACAGCTCGAGCTGAACGGTGAGATCCTCGTACTCGTGCGTAGTGCTCCACAGGCGCGCGCCCACCTTCAGCTCGACGGCCAACTCTTCCTGGCACTCGCGGGCAAGCGCGGTTTCATCGGTCTCTCCGGGCTCCACCTTGCCGCCGGGGAACTCCCAGAGATTGGCCCTGCTCTTACCGGGCAGGCGCTGCTGCACCAGGAAGCGCGACGGATCGCGCGGGTCGGCGATCAGCGCAGCGACGACCCTGATGGTCTTCATCCGCCCGTGCTCACCATCTGCAGCGCGAACACCGTGCCGAGGTTCGACATCACGTACAATCGAGAACCGAAGCGCATCGACGAGAAGCCCGCGGGGGAAGCCGTGACCCCACGCCCCGGGTTCCACATCGCGCGCACCTTGCCAGAGGTCGGCTCGACGAAGGCCAGCGCGGTCGAGGTGGGCACCACCACGTAGCCGCGCGCGAGCGCCAGAGAACGGCCGGCGTTGACGCCCTTCCCCTTGTTGGTGGGATCACTCAGGTTGAGCGACCACAACATCCGGCCCATCACCATGTCGAACGCAGTCAGCGAACCATCGCCCGTGGCAAACAGCGTGTTGCCGCGGGCAAGCAGCGCGGTGAGCCCGTTGCGCGGGGTGGTCCAGATGAGGGCGCCCGTCTTCGCGTCGAGCGCGGAGACGCCGTCGGCATAGCTGGCCACGAAGAGCCGGCCTTCAGCGAGCACCGGGGCGGTATCGACGTCGAGGAACTGGTTGCCGCCCGAGATCGAGAGCTTCTTTTCCCACATGGCGACGCCCGACTCGAGGTTGAGCGCCACGATGAAACCGTCGGCGAAGCCCATGTACGCAAGGCCGTCGGCCACGATCGGCCGCGACGTGCCGCGCACCGTGAAGCCCGACGGCGCATCGCGGCGGTACTGCCAGATCCACGCGCCGGTCTCGATGTTGACCGCAAACACCGTCTCAGACTGCGAGGCCACCAGTACCTTGTTGTCGAAGATGGTCGGAGCCGAAACCAACTCTTCGTTCGCCTTGAAGGCCCAGACCTGCTCGCCGGTCAGCGCGCGGAAGGCGTAGAGCACACCGTCGCCGCCGGCCACGTAGACCATGCCGTGGTGAACCGTGGGCCCCGAGAGGAAGCGCCCTGCCGTCTTGTATTCCCACTCCACATGGCCATCGACCGGCGAGAGGCTGCGCACGAACCCATCACGGGTCGCGACGTAGATGCGTTCGGTGTCGGGGTCGATCGCCGGGGAAGCGGGCTCGGTGGGTTGGTATTCGAGCAGCCCCAGCTTCACGAGCGGCGTGGTCCACGCGACCTCGTAGATGGCCGGGTGTGAGACGTGCGCCTCACGGAATGGGATCGTGGGATCGTCGTTGAGCGGGATCGCCTTGCAGCCTGCGAAGCACAGCAGCGTGAGGATTCGCAGGTTCATGAAGCAGAGCCGATAGCAGCGGAACGCTGCGCGAGACAGACCGAAGCGAGACAGTGAGCTGGCCGAGGCGAAGCGAGCCAGTTCATGAAGGCGTGAACGTCACTTGCCTGCGTCGATTGCCTGCACGACCGGAGCAGGCTTGGGCACGTCGATGCCCTGCGCGGTCAGCATGGTGATGCGATCCTTCGCGAGGCGCGCTGCGGCCGAGCCGGGAGCCGCGTTCTCGATCTCGGACAGAGTCTTCGCCGCCGCCGCCGTGTCGCCCTTGATGAGCAGCATGCGCGCACGGTGATAGAGCCCCATGCCCTTCATGAAGTCGGTCTTGTTTTCCTTGGCGAGCAGATCGAAGGCGTTGAGCGCCTCGTCGTACTTCTTCTGCGCCTCGAGGGCGTAACCGCGCGCTTCGAAAGCAGCGGGGCGGAGCGGGTCATTCTGCTCGGCCTTGGCGATGTATTCCTCGATGAGCGGGAGCGCCTGGTCAGCCTTGTTCTGGCGCAGGTAGGCCTGGCCCAGGGGCAACGAAGCCGAGACGGCAGCCCTGGTGCCCGCGTGTTTGGCGCGGAAGTCAGAGAGCGCCTTCACGATGGCTTCGTCTTTCTCAGCCTCGGTCTTGTAGGGCGGCTCTTCGCCGGGCTTCACCTCGGTGGGCGCGGTGGCGCTCACGGTGCGCTCGAGCACCTTGAGCGAGGCGCCGAAGTCGCGCGAGGCGCTCTCTTCGCCGCGGCCGCTCATGCTGGCCCCGATGGCGATCACCAGGCCGACGGCGAGAACGCCACCGACCCCGGCCGCCACCTGCTTGCCGTGCTTTTCCAGAAAGGGCAACGCCTCGGCGCCGAGCTTCTGGAACTCGTCGGGCTGCTTCAGCTCTTTTTGCTCGTCTTTGTAGGCCATCGCGCGGGCTGTCTAAGTGTCGGTAACACCACTGTCAACGCGCGCGTTGCTTACTCTTCTCGCGGGCCCTGAAACGCTGGGCGGCTTCGGCGCGTTTCTTCTGCCCCG
Organism: Archangium sp.; assembly: GCA_043737315.1. Classification (GTDB taxonomy): domain Bacteria; phylum Myxococcota; class Myxococcia; order Myxococcales; family Myxococcaceae; genus Archangium_A. Next base: position 49 of record JAYTAT010000460.1, on the reverse strand, counting down.
GGCGGGGTCTCCAGAAGACCCGAATGGGCACCTTCAGGCGGAAGACCTT
>JAYTAT010000459.1:0-4042 GCA_043737315.1 Archangium sp. | reverse complement strand
TGCCATCGAGCTCGAACCACACCGCTGCCTTCCCGGCCGCTTCGGGCGTGGGGGCAAGCAGTGAGAAGGCCGCCTCGAGCGCTTCTTTCCTCCGCGGGTTGGCCTGGCCGAAGAGGCTCTTTTCTTTGGTCTCCCCCGCGAGCACCAGGCGCACCAACGCTGCGAACGCGCGCGCTTCGGGGACCGCGAGGTGGTTGCCCATGCCATCGAGCCAGGTGGTCAGCCGCTTGCGATCCGTGCGGCTCTCGGTGGCCAGCATGCGCGGCTTCTGCCCGTCGACGGGTGCCTGCTGAAGCGCGGCGAAGGTGTAATCCCAGAAGGCGAGCGTGGTCTCGTCGGGGTCGAACTCCACGTCGATGTCTTCGGCGTAGGCGATCGCCGCCGAGATGCCGTGCGCAGGCGTGATGGCCGGCGGGGGCGGAGGCGCTTCGAAGTCGGCCTCGACGATGTCCACGTCGGCGGCCGCATCTTTGGGCGGGAACCACGAGCCGGGCGGCGTGAGGTTGAGCGGTGGGGGCGGCGGCGGGGCCGACACTTCTTCTGCCTCCATGACGACTTCGAGGTCGGGCACCCAGCCGCCCGGTGGCGTCGCGTTGTCCGGAGCCGGCGGGGTTTTCTCAGCCAGCGGCTTTCCGTTCTTCACCAACGAGCGGAAGCTGGGGATTTCGGGCGTGTCACCCAGCGCCACCTGCGCAAACCCGGGGCTGGTCTTCGGGTCCGGTACCACCGGCGGGATGCTGGGAACGGGCGGCACCGAGGCCATGAGTACCTTGCGCGTGCCCTCTTGCTTCCGCGCGGCCTGCTCTTCGAGCCCCTCGAAGAACTCATCGAGATAGGGGCGCAGCTCGGCCCACAGGTGAACGAGCCCGGCGTCGTGGCCCACGAGCTCATCGGCGAACGAAGGATCCTGGTAGGCCTCGGCGAGCAGCCCGGCGCGCTTGGCAAACTCGGTGCGGCTGGCCTCGACGCCTTTGCGCACGAGCTCCAGGTGATAGACGCAGCGGGCGAACTCCACCCGCTTGTTGCCCACCGGCTCGAGATCGTGAATGGCGCGTTGGAGGGCCCGCGTGTCGTCGCGCAGCTTCCAGCAGGTGACCAACGCGGTGTCGAAGCGGCGCATCTCGAACTGCACCAGCATGGGCGCGACCGACAACCACAGGCTCTGCAGCGAGGGGTGCCTGCGAGAAATGTCATCGCCGCTGCCGTCACGCCAGAACACCAGCAGCACCTCGGCCAGCTGGCTCAAGTGACCGCGGCTCTCGGGATCGCCCTGGCGCGCCAGCTCGAGTTCGAAGAGCGCCGCGACGAAGTGGGCCAGCCCGTCACCGGTGGCCTTGAGCACGCCGACCTCGGTCTTCAGGCGCGTCACGTCGCCCAGCGCAGCAGCGCAGCGCTCGATTGAATGACTGAGCTCGACAGGAAGCTGCTGGGCGGCCACGGAGGCGCAGATCCTGCCCGTGTGCGCGGGCGGGATCCACTGTGACGAGTGATGCCCACCCGACAGCGAGTAGGGTTGCCGACGATGGAACGGGTGCAATCGCCGCGATCGACGCTGGAGGGCTCGGAGTTCCCCTCGCTTGCCCCGTTTCCCCAGACTTCTCTTGCACCCGAGCTCGAGCTGCTCGCGGGTACGGCCCGTTCGACGCCCGGGCAGCCGGGCCGCGACGCGCTGGCGGCGCTCACCGAGGCGCTCACCCGGCTGACGCCCACCGAGGAGAACGGCAAGGTGTTGTCGCGGTTGCTCGACGACGGCGCCTTTCACGATCTGGTGGGCGACGACGGCAGCCTCACCCGCGAGCTCGCCGTCGAGACGTTGCTGCGCCTGGGTTTCCCGTACGCCTTGCAGATTCACCCTGATGAATTGGCCTGGTACCGGAACCTGCATTTCGTCAGGCGTCGCAATAAGTGGCTGGCGTTGCTCATGATTTTGGGCGTGGGGGCCATCGCAGAGACCCTGTTGCTGCGGCTCTTCTGAGATGGATGTCAGTGCCCTGATCTAAGAGTGAGGCCGACAAGAGCGTTGACAGCGGTACGCAACGCTTGTTCAGTACTTCCACCACACACGCAGCACTGAGGGATACCAGATGGCGAACACCGAGAAGGAAAAGGCAATCGAGTTGGCGTTGCAGGCAGTCGAGCGGCAGTTCGGCAAGGGCTCGATCATGCGGTTGGGCAACGACGAGCCGATGGCCAAGGACATCTTGACCATTCCCACGGGCTCGGTGGGCCTCGACATCGCTCTGGGCGTGGGCGGCGTGCCCCGCGGCCGCATCGTCGAAATCTTCGGGCCTGAGTCGTCCGGTAAGACGACCCTGTGTTTGCACATCGTGGCTGAAGCGCAGAAGCGCGGCGGCGTGTGTGGCTACATCGACGCCGAACACGCGATGGACGTGGGTTACGCGCGCAAGCTGGGCGTGCGCACCGACGACCTGCTGCTCTCCCAGCCCGACACGGGCGAGCAGGGCCTGGAGATCGCCGAGATGCTGGTGCGCTCGGGTGCGATCGACGTGCTGGTGATCGACTCCGTGGCGGCGCTGGTACCCAAGGCTGAACTCGAAGGCGAAATGGGCGACGCGCACATGGGCTTGCAGGCGCGTTTGATGAGCCAGGCGCTGCGCAAGCTGACGGGCGCGGTGGCCAAGAGCCAGACCTGCCTCATCTTCATCAACCAGATTCGCATGAAGATCGGCGTGATGTTCGGCAACCCCGAGACCACCACCGGCGGCAACGCGCTCAAGTTCTACGCCTCGCAGCGCCTCGACATCCGCCGCATTGGCGCCATCAAGAACGGCGACAACGTGGTGGGCAGCCGCACCCGCGTGAAGGTGGTGAAGAACAAGATGGCGCCTCCCTTCAAAGAAGTGGAGTTCGACATCATGTACGGCACCGGCATCAGCAAGGAAGGCGACTTGATCGACCTCGCCGGCGAACACGGGATCCTCGAGAAGAGCGGCTCGTGGTTCGGCTTCAAGGGTGAGCGCATCGGGCAGGGCCGTGAGAACGCCAAGGAATACTTGAAGGAGCACCCGGCCATCGCCCAGGAGATCGAGTCTCTGCTGCTGGCGAAGTTCGGCGTGAAGGCCGGCGCGCCCGTGCTCGCCGCGGTCGAGAACCCGCCCGCTGAAGAAGTCGAAGAGAAGCGGCCGCGGGTCAAAGCCGTGAAGTGAACGAAGTCTGAGGGGCCAAAAATTAGCGCCCCCTCACCCCTGTGGCACGGTGTAGCGATGACTGATCGCCGCGCCCAGAACCGCCGAACCCGGTCGCTCATCGCCGAGCCGCTGACGCGAAAGCGCGAGCGGCGAGCCGACGAGCGGCGCGACTCACCCCGCCGTGAAATCGCCCTCGACGTGCGAGAGCCCGGTCGCAAGAGCCGCTCCTGCATGGGCGATCTGGCCCTGGGCGGGGCTTCCTTCGTCACCACCGCACCGCCGTCGAGCGACTCGGTCGAGCTGCTCTTCACGGTGCCGACCTTCGTGGGGCCCATCATCGCCAGCGCGGTGGTTGTGTCGCGAAAGGGCCTGCCCAGAGGCACCCAGGTCAGCGTGGTCTTCACCGACCTCGACGTGGAGGCCGAGTTGGCGATCGCCGAGTGGATCGACGAGAGATCTCCTCACCCTCTGGAGGGTCAACGTGAGGGAGCCCAGGCCTGCCCCCCGGCCTGAGCCGAGCCAGGCCCAGAAGCCCGACCCCACTGGCACCGCTCTCTGGGCCCTGCTAGCCCGCGAGCCTCAATGTCGTTGGGCACGCAGGGCTGGCTGGAAGAACTCATCCGCGAAGGCGTGACGAAGTACCGCCCTGACGCGACCAGCAACTCCGTGCGCGAAGCGGCCACCCTGCCCCCCGGAGTGGGCCGCGCCCGTCGCTACCTCCGCGGCATCCTGCGTGAGTCGGGCCTGCTCTTTGGAACCCCCGACGCTCCGGCGGCTGATGAGCAAAGCCTGGGCCCGGAAGAACAACTTTTCCTCGCAGTGCTGCGCGTCTTCACCCGCATCGCGCTCGACGTGGCCACCCTGGTGGAAGCCGCGCCGGGGCCCAGGCCCGA
>JAYTAT010000458.1:0-4048 GCA_043737315.1 Archangium sp. | reverse complement strand
TGGTGGCGGACAGCCGGTGGATCTCGTCGATGAACAAGACGTCACGGGGGCCCAGGTTGGTGAGCAGGCCAGCGAGATCGCCCTTCTTCTCGAGCGCGGGGCCCGAGGTGACGTGCATCGTGGTGCCCAGCTCGGTGCTGATGATGTGCGCCAGCGAGGTCTTGCCCAGGCCAGGCGGGCCCGAGAAGAGACAGTGGTCGAGCGACTCACCGCGCGCCTTGGCGGCCTTCACGTAGATCTTCAGCTTCTCGACGACGCGCGACTGACCGACGTAGTCCTCGAAGGTCGCCGGTCGAAGGCTGACCTCGAGGCGCTGTTCGTCGTTGGCCACGACGGGGTCGAGGGCGTCTCCAGTTCTCCGTGTCATTGGCGCGCGAGCTTGTAGCATGGCGCGCATGCGAACCTGGTTGTGCTGTGTCCTGGCGCTGGCCTCGGGGTGCATCGTTCCGCGCTCCATGATGCTGGGCCAGATGGCGGCGCCCGTCGGGCGAGGCGCCACCGATGTCGGCGTTCAGACCGGTTTCATCTACGCCTCCCAGACGAACCCTCAGTTCCCGGGCCAGGATCGCACCGGCGATCCCATCAAGACCAACGAGCGCACCGCGGGTTTCACCATTCCGGCGTTCGAGGCCAACATCAATACGGGCTTCAACGATCACGTCGCGCTCAACGTGCACGCGAGCTCAGCGGGTCTGCAGCCCGGCCTCAAGCTGACGCTCAACAAGTCGAAGGTGGCGCACGTCGCGCTGATGCCGCAGGTAGCGTTCGGCTACGCGTCGCTGGGGGCCTCGACCTTCGTGGCGGGTGAAGACGGCGTGCTGGTGGAGACCGCGCCCCGCTCGCAGACGAGCTTCACCTTTCTAGGTGGGCTCAAGTTCCTCTTCTCGCACCGCAGTGGGTTCTATGCGGGCGTCGGCTACGACTTCATCTTCAACCGCAACTACAACGCGGCGATCGTCGGAGCGACCGGGGTCACCGAGAAGTCGGAGATCATCAACACCACCACCGGCCACCAGATCGCCGCTTCCGTCGGTCTCGACATCACCCTGGGCATGGTGCACCTCCGCCCTGAGATCGCGTTCGCGGTCACGCCCGGCATCGCGCAGTCGATCACCCGCCGCATGGGGACCGACGACATCACCGTGGGGCCGCAGTCAGGTGGTGGCGGTTGGGCGCTCTTCCCCGGCTTCACCATCGCGATCGTCACGCCGCGGCGCGAGCTGACGGCGGAGGAAGAGCAGGAAGAAGAAGAGGCCGCGATCGAGGCGAAGAAGAAGAAAAAGCGCGGCGGCGAAGAGCAAGAAGACGAGGACGAAGAAGAAGACGAGCCGAAGCGCCCGGCGGGCCGAAAGAAGCCGCGACTGGATGACGACGAAGAGGACGAGAGCGCCCGAAAGAAGCGCCGGCCCGCGGTGGACGAAGACGACTGACGAACAACGCCTCCCTCGTCTTGAGGGGGAGCATCGGGGAAAGGGCAAACGATGCCTGAACTATTCAAACCGCTGGCAGGTGGACTGCAGGAAGCCTGGAAGCAACCCGCTCCCGCGGAACGTTTGAGGCGCCTGCGCAAAGCCGCCCTCGCGACCAGAGAGCAGCTCCTCGACGGCGGCCCGGTGCTCGCCTGCACGACCCACAAGCTCGTCACCTTCCCCTACCCCGCCAAGTACGCCTTCAGTGGTGGAGGCCTGAGCCCCGCTCCGTTCGTGATGATGACGAACCGGATGCAGATCATTCAGTTCGAGCACGAAGGCCGGCGCAAGACGTTGTTGTTCAACCCGACCGACGTCGACGGCAGCCGCGCGGCCACCTTCTATGCAGATCTCAGCGCCACCTTCGGCAGCTTCCTCTCGCAGAAGGTGATCCCCAGCTACTTCGGCACGGTCGAGCAGCACCTCGCGCGGGTGGGCCTCACGCCGGCCGACGTCGACTTCATCGCCTTCGATCACCTCCACGTGCAGGAGCTGCGGAAATGGCTGGGTGAGTCCGCCTACTTCCCGAATGCGAAGCTCATCGTGATGAAGCAAGAGTGGGCCGAGGTGAACGACCTGCATCCGATGAATCAGGTCTGGTACGTGCCACACGGCTGCGAGATCCCCGAGTCACGCGTGGTGTTGATCGACGGCGACGTGCAGCTCGGCAAGGGCCTTGCGCTGCTCGATACGCGGGGCCACACGCGCGGCAACATGTCGTTGTGCGTGGTGACGCCCGATGGTCCCTTCGTCGCCAGTGAGAACGGGGTCAGCGCCGAGAGCTACGCGCCGCTCCAGTCGAAGATTCCGGGGCTGAAGGCCTACGCGGATCAGATGGGCTTCGAGGTGGTGCTCAACGGCAACACGCGCGAAGACTCACTCGATCAGTACTCGTCGATGATCGTAGAAAAGACGGTGGCTGGGCCCAGCAAGCAGGATCCGACCTTCCCCGCCTTCGCCGCCTCGAGCGAGCTGACGCAGTCGTTGATGGCGCCTGGCCTGGGGCCGACGTTTTCCTTCACGCCGCCCGAGGTGGGTACGCATCTCCCCACCCATCGCTCATGAAAATCGAAACCACCGCTGACATCGCGTTTCCCCGCGACCTCGTCTTTGCGACCTACCGCGATCACCTGGTCGAGCTGGTGCCGTACCTGGCCAACGTGCGCGCGATCACCATCACCTCGCGCGTGGAAGAAGGCGCGTTGGTGAAGTTCGTGAACCGGTGGAAGGGCGGCGGTGAGATCCCCTCGGTGGTGCGCAAGTTCCTCTCGGAAGAGCTGCTCCAGTGGGACGACCTGGCCACGTGGAACGCGGCTGACTTCACCTGCCAGTGGCAGACGGTGGTGCCTTCGTTCAAAGACGCCGTCGATGCGCGTGGCCACAACACGTTCGTCGAGCGGCGCCCGGGCGTGACGACGCTGACCATCTCGGGAGATCTCAAGGTCGACGCGGGCCAGGTGAAGGGCGTGCCCCGACTGCTCGCGGGCACCATCGGGGCGGCCATGGAGGCGTTCCTGGTGGCGGCCATCAAGCCGAACCTGGTCGCCGTGGCGAAGGGCGTCGAGAAGTTCCTGAAGCGGTGAGGGCTCCGAGTGGAGCCAGTTGCCCCCCTGGGACAGGGTTCAGTCGCGATCTTCTATCAGGTCTTTCGCGCTCAGCTCGGGCGCGGCGCGGCCGTGCTCGAAGTCGAGCAGCCCCAGCTCTGCGTACTTCGGGCGAATGCGATCGCTGAGCAACCCGATGCGCTTCAAGTTGGGGATCACCCGCTTGAACATCGTGCGGCGGAACATCTTCATCATCTCGGACTGCAAGACGAGCTGTTCCCATTGGGCGCGGCTCATCGCGTGGCCGTAGTACTCGTCGTAGAACTCGTGCGCGAAGAAGCGGTTGCGCAAGAAGAGCGAGACCTCGAACGCCCAGTCTTCCCGCTCGCGCTTCTCACGGTCGGTGAGTTGAGAAATGAACTCTTGCAGCGCCAGCACCCCGTAGTGCACGTGCCGCGCTTCATCGCTGATGACGTACGTGAGCATCTGCTTGAGCAGCGGCTCGCGCGTCTTTTGCTGAATCATCCCGAAGGCGCCCAGCGCGAGACCCTCGATCATGATCTGCATGCCGAGGAACTTCATGTCCCACCGGGAGTCGCTCATCAGCGCGTCGATCACCACGTAGAGGTTGTCGTTCACCTCGTACTTCTTCTCGAGCTTGGTGGTGAGGTAGCTGTGGAACACCTCGACGTGGCGGCCTTCATCGACCACCTGGGTGCTGCCGTAGAGCTTTCCATCGAGCCACGGCACCGCTTCGGTCACCTGGCAGGCGGCGAAGAGCGCGCCCTGTTCCCCATGGAGGAATTGCGAGAGCAGCCACGAGGTGATGCCGCGGCGCTGTTCTGCCTTTTCCTTCGGGCTTGCGAGGCCGAACTGCTTGAGGCCGTACACGGGCAAGAAGTCCCACGGCAGCAGCGGCACTTCGTCGGAGAGCGGGTCGACCTGCTGTGACCAGTCGAGATCCTTCTGCGGATGCCACTGAGAATCTTTCGCGGCCGCGTAGAGCCGGGCGAGCTGCGGGCGATCGCGCAGGTA
>JAYTAT010000457.1:0-9952 GCA_043737315.1 Archangium sp. | reverse complement strand
GTGCTGTCGTTCATGGCGATGAGCGTGTTGCCCACCACCACCGAGCGCGTCACGCTGCTGCCGTTGACCCCGAGCGCCGTGGCACTGGCGCAGGTGTCATTCGGGGCGCTGGTCGAAGGCGGCTGCAACGACACGGTCAACGAGACCCGGCCGGGTGCGCCGTTCGCTGACTCCACGAACAGGAAATAGGTACCGGCCGGCAGCGAGGCGAGCGAGAGGCCAGCTGACCCACTGCCGGGCGCATCACAGCCCAGCTGCGTGCCCGTGCAGCCCGAACGAAGGAAAACCACTGGCCGCGCGGGGCTCTGGAAGGCCGGAGCCACCGAGACCGTGAGCGACTGAACGGAGGTGGTGGTGAAGGTGTAGACGAGCTCTGGGCCCAGGGCGTTGCAGGCGCCTGCGGTGTCGTCGATGCCCTGCCCCGGCTCGGCAGAGATCGAGCTCGTCCCCGTGCCCGAAGGCAGAATCACGCGCGCTGAAGCGCAGGTGTCGTTGAGTGCGTTGCACTGGCCAGACCCCAGGTTGCACTCACGGCCTGGCCCGCACTCGGCGCTCGTGCTGCAAGGCAGACATTGCTGCCCGTCGCAGACTGGCGTGGGGTTCACGCAGTCGGAGGTCGACACGCAGCCAACGCAGCCATTCGTGCGCACGTCGCAAACGGGAACCGCGGCTGAAGGGCAGTGCGCGTCGACAAAACAGTCCACGCAGGTGCGCGTGGTGGGCTTGCAGTGCTGAACACCGAAACACTCCTGATCCGAGGCGCAACCGGCGTCGAGCTCGCCGGCGTCTTGACCGGCATCGACACCCGCACCCATTCCGGCGTCGATCCCCGCATCGATCCCCGCATCCACGCCCGCGTCGAACCCGGCATCGCCCCCCGCATCAGGCCGGCCGGCGTCGGTGCCCGCGTCGCGGCCGGCATCGACCGGGGCCGCCTCACATCGACCCGTCTGCGAAGTGCACAGGTCTGAGCCGGTGCACCGCACGCCGGCACACTTGTCAGCCGGGGGATTCACCGCGGGCCCGGGGCATGCACACAACAGTCCGAAAACACTCAACAGAACGACGCGGCGCATGGGATTTCGCGAGTGTATCCGCATCCCTGCGCAACTCACCGGGGGCCTTGTGCGATAAGGTGTTCAACCTCTCGTCGCCCCTCAGGAGCCCTGCACCATGCCCACGAAGATCGGCGACTCGATCGCCCGCGCTCTGCGTGACAACCGCGTCTCCGTCACCGAAGTGCAGTCGCTCATCACTCAGGCGAAGTCGCAGCCGCTCACCGCCGAGACGAAGGCCGAACTGCAGACGCTGCTGACCCAGCACGCCGACAAGTTCGGTGTGACCGCCACGCGCGATCTCCGCACCTTCCTGGGCAGCGCGAACATCACCCAGCCGCCCGCGCCCCCAGTGCCTGCCACGCCGCGCGCGATCGCCGACCCCGCCGTGCTCACCAAGCACACCACCGACACCACGTGGAAGCCGGTGCAGGGCGGCAAGCTCTTCGTCGACGGCGTGAACTTCGATGACGTCGTGCAGGGCTCGATCGCCAATTGCTACATGGTCGGCGCTTTCTCGGCTGTCGCTCAGGCCGACCCCGATGCGATCAAGAACGCCATCAAAGAAAACAGCGACGGCACGTACACCGTTCGGTTCTTCGAGAAGAGCTCCGGCGGCGCGATGAAGCCTGTCGAGGTCACCGTCGATGGCGACCTCCCGCAAAGCAGCATGGGCAGCGCCCGTTACGGCAAGGCCCGCGAGAGCAGTGAGTTGTGGGTCGGCGTGCTCGAGAAGGCCTACGCGCAGTGGAAGGGCGGCTACGAGACCATCGGCAACGGCGGTTACCCCGGTGAAGTGGTCACCGCGCTCACCGGCAAGGCGACCTCGTACACGTCGAGCAAGTACACCGACGCGAACACCCTCTTCACCAACATCCAGCAGGGCGCGACCCACCAGAAGGCGATGACCGCCCCCACGCACGGCAAGGAATCAGGCGTCGATTACAACGGCACCGGCGTCTACGCGTGGCACGTCTACACGGTGCTCGGCGCGGTCGAAGAAAGCGGCGCGAAGTACGTTCAGCTGCGCAACCCCTGGGGCAGCACCGAGCCGGGCAGCGATGGCAAGAACGACGGCATCTTCAAGATGAAGCTCGAGGACTTCGCCAAGCTGTATCAGGGCGTCGACATCGGTCAGTAAACACCGATGGATCTCGCTCAGGCCGTTCGAGCCGCCAAACCCAACGAGACCCTGCGGGTGCCCGCGGGCCGTTACACCGTCAACCTCGAGCTCTCAAAGCCGATCACCTTGCTGGCCATGGGCCAGGTGGTGCTCGACGGGCTTCACTCGGGTTCGGTCATCCGCATCACCACCGATGGGTTGGTGCGGCTCTCGGGGCTGATTCTCGTCGGCGGTACTGCGCCTGAAGCAGGTGGCGCGGTGTGCCTGCTGGAAGGCTCGTTGGAGATGGCCGACTGCACGCTGCGCTTCAACAAGGCCCCGCTCTACGGGGGCGGCGGGCTGTACGTTCGCGACGGCAAAGCGAAGGCCTCTCGCTGCCGGTTCGAAGCGAACACCGGCAGGCAAGGTGGCGCCATTCTCGTCGACGGGCTGGGTGAGCTGCGGCTGGAAGATTCGAGCGTGGTGCAGAACGCAGCGGTCGAAGGCGGCGGCATCAAAGTGAAGGAAGGCGCTCGGCTCGAGGTGTTCGCGTGCACCATCGCGGACAACAAGGTGGTCGGTGAGGGGGCGACGGGTGGTGCGCTGCACGTGGGCGCGACGACGACGAGGGCTCCGACGATCAGCGTCTCGAACTCGATCATCTCTGAGCGGGTAGAGGGTGTGCCCTGCGTGTTCAATTCGACGACGCATCCGGCGGCGTTGACGATCTCGAAGTCGTTGCTGCCTGCGTGGTGCAAGGCGATCGGCGGCGAGAATGTGTTCGGCGAGCCCGGGTTCGTGATGAGCGGCACTGAGCCGTATCTGCTCAGTGAGCGGTCTCCCGCGATCGGTGCCGGTGAGCCCGTGCTCAAAGATTCGAAGGATCTTGCGGGGCGCGTGCGGAAGGGCTTCGACCTGGGTGCGTTTGGGTTCGTGGGTGGTTCATCGGTGAACCTGCCCTACTGAGCACCCCAGCGGGAGTTCAGCGCTCGCCCCAGTGCAGCTTCTGGCGAAGGATCGCGAAGTAATCGAGCTGCTGGTTGCGCACGAGGAAGAGCCGGTGCGCTGACTTCTGCACCTCGATGCGGTCACCCTTCTTGAGCGGGTGGCCGACCTGGCCATCCACCGTCAGGTAGACGTCCTGCAGATCACTTGCGAGCCGCACCGACATGACTTGATCGCCTGGCACGACGATCGGTCTCTGCGTCAGTGCATGCGGGCAGATCGGAGTCACCACCACGCAGTCGACCGACGGATGCACGATCGGCCCACCCGCTGAAAGCGAGTACGCGGTCGAGCCCGTCGGCGTGCTGAAGATGACGCCGTCAGCCAGGTAGGTGGCCACGAAGGCACCATCGAGCCACGTCTCGTGAGCGGCGATCTTCGCCAGCGCGCTCTTGTTGATCACCACGTCATTGAGCACCTCGTCTTCGAGGATCAGCTCTTCTTCACGGTAGAGCCTGCAATCGAGCTTCATGCGCGAGTCGATCTTCGCCTTGCCGTCGAGCACCTGGCGCAGCGTGCTGACCGCCTCGGCCACGGGGATCTCCGTCATGAAACCGAGCGCGCCCAGGTTGACGCCCATCAAGGGCACTGGCCGGCCCCGCAACACGCGAGCGGCATGAATCAAGGTGCCGTCGCCACCGAGCACGATCGCCAGCTCTGCGGTCTGGCTGAGCTCTTCGTTGCCAGTCGAGGCGATGCCCAGCGGATCGCCGAGGTGCGGCTCGACGAGGAAACGCTGGCCGGGGAAAGCGTCGATGAGCTCGCGCGCGACGGCGATCGCCTCGGGCTTCTTCGGACGGGCGATGAGGGCGATGGTCTTCACAGGAGCCCAGGACGCTAACAGTGTTCAGCCCTGCCCTTCGGGCAGAGGCGGCCCACCAATCGCGGGGTAGTCACCGGTACCCCTGCGGTTGGCCACCTCGACCACCATGGTCTTGAGCTGCCGCGAGAGCACCCGGAACATGCCGGCGAGCAGTTCGGGACGATCGGCCAGCAGGTCGAGGAAGTCTCGCCGGTCGATCACCAGGGCCTTGCTGTCCATCGTCGCCACCACCTCGTTGATGCGTGGGGCGCCGTCGAACAACGAGGTCTCACCGAAAGACTCTTTGGCCTTCATGCGCAGCACCACCTCGCCGTCGCGGCGGGCTTCCATCGCGCCCTCGACGATCACGTACAACGCGTCGCCGGGGTCGCCCTCGGAATAAACCTGCGCCCCCTTGCGGAAGGTCTGCTCTTTCGCGACGGCCGCGACCGCCGCGACGTCGTCGACGTCACTGCGCGCGAAGATCTCGACGCCCTCGAGCGCGAACAGGCGCTTGACCGTGGTCTCGTTCATGTCGTCCTCCCGGTGCGGGCTCGCCCAACGCCCGGTGCTGCGGCCCACGTACCGGGCGCAGGCTTTGAGAATGAAGTCGTCTGAGGTGCACAACAGCTGCAGGTGACCGTGAAAACGCGCCGCCGCGCCGAAAGGCAACGAGCGGTGATGCGCGTCGACGTGATGCGCCACCAGCTCACGTTCTTCGGCGCTGATCACGTTGTCCACCAACTCCATCGCCCAGGCGCGCCGGCGCGTATCAGAGCCCAGCAACAACGTGTGCGCCCGGCGCAGGCCCCGCGCATCCCGCCGCAGGCCCAGCAGCCAGAAGCTCAGCTCCATCGATTGATCGAGCCGGTCGGCGAGCACCCGGGTCAACAACGCGTCTTCACCGAGCGCCGCGCGGCAGTCGCGGAAGGGCTCGATCAACTTGAGCGAACCTTCCTTCCGGCGGGTCAGCGCCTCCAGCTGCCGCGCTTCAGAGATCTCGAACTCGGGGTGTTCGTCGTGCAACTGCGCCAGCGCGATGCCCACGCGGTAGTGCAACGAAGGATCGTCGTGCGCGTTCGAGAACAACAACGCGTCGAGCGCGGCCTGGGTGCCGATCAGCCGGAGAACGCGCGGCAGCTGCAAGCGCAAGGACCTCGAGCGGCTGCGATCATCGAGCGCAGCGGCGAGCAGCGGAACCACGGCATCACCCAGCGTGGCGAGCGCTTCACGTGCCACGCGTCGATCGTCACGCCACGAGAGAAAGCGCAGCAGGCGGGGCGCCAGCTCGACGTACTTCCCTTCGCCGGTCGCTTCGATCGCCACCCGGCGCACCGAGAGGTCGCTGTCGTCGAGGTAGCCGACCAACGCTTTGGAGATCGCTGATTCTGGCTTGCCCAGGCGCCCCAGCAGGCGGGCCACTTCACGCCGCTCGGCGGGAGGCGCATCGATGCCCCGCCCCAACAGGCCCTGGAGCATCGCTCGCGCCCGCTCGTCTTCCGGCCCCGGAAGAATGAGCAACCCGCCGGTGGCCGCGGTGAGCACGCCGATGTCGTTCTGCGCGAGCAGCGGTGGCAACACCACGCGCGCACGATCAGGAGCCAGTCGCGCCAACGCCCAGATCGCCCCATCGCGCGGCCGGCGTGAGCCGGTGACGATGATCGCCTCGAGCGGTTTGGCCAGCGCGGTGAGCTCGAGCGAGTCGGCCAGCATCACGCCGCGCTCCTGCACCCGCTCTTGCCGATGGCTGAGCAGGGTGCGCACGTGCGCTTCAGAGATCAGCTCCGTGCGCTCCAGCAGATCGGCCGCCCGCAGCGCATGTTCGGGCGAGGCCGAGAGCAGCTCCTGGCTGAGCATGCGCTCTTCGCCCGCGAACGCCCCCCCCGCTTCCAGCCCGGCCACGCGGGCGTGCACGGCCTCGACGTAGCGGGGGCGAATCTTGAACAACGCCCAGCCCACGCCGCCACACACCAGCAACGAGAGCGCAAAGACGCCGCCCAGCCCCACCACGTTGGCCAGCGCGAGGATCGACAGGCCCGCCACCACCATGCCGCCCTTTCGCACCAGCCCATCGATGGTGCGCCGCGCACCGTCGCGCGTGTGATCCGGCAACGGGGCGTACATCAGCTGAATGGCCACCGGCATCAACGACCAGCTCGACGCGGCTTCGAACACCTTGAGCGCGAACGCGCTCCACACCGAAGGAATGGCCCAGGCGCCGATCGTCAACGCCGCCAGCGTGGCGGGCACCATCGCGGCGTACTTGAGAATGCCCAGCTTGCGCAGCAGCAGCTCAGCGAGGAAGAACTGGAAGGCGACGCAGAACACGCCCGTCCACAGCTGGTGCGCTGCGAACAGCTCAGCCATGTCGGCCTCGAGCAGCTTGTCGGCCGCACGTTCGCGAAAGATGTAGTCGGTCAGCTGTTGCAGCAGCGAGAGCCCCAACACCAGCACGCCGAGCAGCTGCGTGTACGGTGCCAGCAACACCTGACGCCAACCGGCGCGCGCCCAGGGCGTCGTCCCGTGCGAGGGCGATTGGTGCTCGAGCTCGACCGGGTGAAAGCGCCACGCCACCCCAGCACCAAAGAGAAACAGCGCACCTGCCACCATCAGCGTCAGCGCGCCTGCCGATCGCGCGAGCATCTGCGCGAGGAAGCCGCCGACGATCGCGCCCGACATGCCGATGCCGTTGATCCAGCTGAACGCCTTGCGCGCCTCCCGCGCATCGAAGGCCTCACCCATCGATCCCCAGAACGCGAGCGAGACCTGCGTCGCGAAGGCCTCTGAGAACAGGTACGCCACCAGCGCCACCTGCGGCAGATCGAGCCAGAGCCCCGCCGCCAGCCCCGCTGAAGTCATCGCGCCCGCCAGCACGAGGTAGCCGGGGTTGCGCCGCCGCTTTCCTTCGCCGCCGGCCAGCGCGAGACCCGCGGCGATCACCGCTGCCGCCATGTACAGCCACGGCAGCGCACTCGAGTTGAAGCGCGAGAGGGTCAGCGCGTTCGAGGCGGGTTTGAGCATCGCCACCGCGGCGATGAAGCAGAACTGAAAGGCGGCCGCGGGCGCCAGCCTCGAGCTCCACGAACGAACCCGTTCAGCAGGCACGACGGCTCACTCCGCCGTGAAGGGGAGTTCTGCCTGGCCCAGCGCCGATGCCAGCTTGAGGCGGAAGGTCTGCCCGGGCGCCAACGGCCTTGCGGGGAAACGCACCCGGTAGCCGACCCAGAAGCTCTCCATGTACGAGAAGTACGATCGCATCTCGGTGTTGGTGCGGCCCAACCGGTCGACCGACACCGGGGGCAGCTCTTCACTGCCGACCACCAGCACCATGCGCCACATGGTGTTCACCTTGTCGAAGTCGTCGAAGTGGTAGTCGTTGGCGTGCACCGCGAAGAAGAACTCGGTCGCGTCGCTGAGCCGGGTTCGCTCGTCACCGAGTTTCTTCTCGAGCTCGGCGGGCGGCCAGGCCTTGAACTGCCCTTCGCGCCGCACGCGGGCCTCTGCGAACACCGGCGAGAGCCAGGTGGCCTGAAAGAAGAGCTTGGTGTCGAGGTTGTCGTAGACACCCTTGGAAGACGTGTAGCGCTCGAGCACCTTCTGATAGTCGCGTTCGTCAGACGCAACCAACGCAGCGGGTGGTGGATCGCCGGGCACACGGGGAATGCGTGCGCTGGGGCAAGCCGTCAACACCAGGAGGATCGGCCAGCCCAACCACCTCACGGAAAGTCACTCCGCGCGAACAACGAAACGACGGGCACGCCAGTCGCCTCGATCGCCTCGAGGCCGCCTTCCTGGCGATCGACCAGCGTGAAGGCGCCCACGGGCACCAGACCTTCGGCGCGCGCGCGTTCGATGGCCTTGATGGTGGAAGCGCCGGTGGTGATCACGTCTTCGACGATCACCACGGGGGCACCGGCAGGCAACGAGCTGAGGCCTTCGATCCACTGGCCGGTGCCGTGGCCCTTGGGCTCCTTGCGCACCAGGAAAGCCTGCAGCGGTGACTGGCCCAGAAAGCTCACCAACGACACCGCGCTCGCCAACGGGTCTGCGCCCATGGTGAGGCCGCCGATGGCGATGGCCGACGGGAAGCGGGAACGTACGCCGGCGAACATCAGGGTGCCGACCAGCCAGTGACCTTCGGCGGTGAGCACGGTCTTCTTGCAGTCGATGTAGAAGTCAGACTCGCGCCCGCTCGAGAGCACGATCTTCTTACGGGCGTACGAGCGCTCGGTGAGCATCGCCAGCAACCGGCGACGATCGACCTCGAGTGCGGCCGCCGAGACGTCCAGCGACGGCGCGGTCACTGCTTGCTCTCCAGAAAGGCGACCAGCTCGCTGGAATACCGCAGCTGCTTGAGCAGCTCTTCGCGGCGCGTCTCGTCGAGCTCGTTGAACACGTCGGCCAGCAACGAGAGATCCTGGTTGGCCTGACCCAGCCGCACCGTGACGTCAGCGGCCAGCTCGTCGGCGTCGACTTCTTCTTCCACGCTCTCGGGCGAAAGATCGTCACCCGACGAGAGCGCCTTCTCGAGCATGTCGCGCGCGCTGGGAGAGAGCCGGCCCGATTCTTCGAGCGCCGCGCGGATGGCGCTGAGCGACTCGAGGCCCACGTTCTTCGAGTGAATGGCTGACGCGAGCGTCATCAACATCGCGTCGGCATCGGAGAGATCGGTGTGCAACCGCGCCAGCACCTTCTCACGCTGAAGAAAGCGCAAGGCAGAGACCCGGCGGAAGCCGGTGATGACCTGAAAACGGTCGGGCGGGCGCAGCCGCACGTCGATGGGGAACAGCTGGCCCAGGCGCGCGATGTCGGTGGCCAGGCCCGCGATGTCTTCGAGTTCGGCCCCCCCACGCACCAGAAAATCGGTGTCTTCATCGATGCGATCGAGCGGAATCAGCGCAGGCGCGACGAAGTGTTTGTGAATGACCGGCGTCTCTTCCACCTGCGGCAGCGGGGGAGCAGATGGCGGCGGAGCCGGAACTTGCTCTTGAGCCGCGGTAACCTGCGACGGCTGAGAAGACTCAGCGAGAGTCGAAGGCTGCTCCTCCACCACCGGGGTGGGAGCCCCGCCCGAAGCCTCTTCGCCAGCGGTCGCTGGCGTGTCGTTGTTCACGCCTTCCGACATGGTCGTCACCGGTTCTCTTACTTCTTCTTCTTGAGGAGGACCTTCTTCTTGCCCGACTCACCGACCAACACGGGCTGAGGAGGAGGAGGAGGGGCCGGCTTGCTGGTCTCGCGATCGCCCTTCGAGGCGATCAGGGAAACGGCGGGCGGCTGAGGCTTGCCCATGGGGCGGGCCACCATGGTCGGCTGGCGCGAGGGCATCACGCTGACCGGAGCGCGCACGGGCGCCACGACGGCCACAGGGCGAACGACCGGCCGGGAAATGGGTGAGGTGCGCTGCGCCGGACGCTCGGAGGCCGGGCGCGGTTCTGCGTTGCCCATGTCGACACGGCCGCGGAAGCTCGCGCCGTCGACGATGATCACGCGCGGCGAGTTGATGTCGCCGACCATGCGGCCTTCACGCGTCAGCTCGACCGACTCGGTGGCGGAGATGTTGCCCACCACCACGCCCGAGATGATCGCGTTGCGAACCTGAACGTTGGCCTTCACGATGCCCGACGGCTCGACGATCAAGGTCTTGGTGAGGCTCAGCTCGCCCTCGACCCGACCCCGGACCGTGAGGTCTTCGTCACCGGAGAGCTTGCCGTTGATGAGGATCGACGGGCCGATGATCGTCGACTCGCCAGTCCCTGCGAAATCTTTGGTAGCTGCCATGTTCGCTCAGCGCTCCTTGACGTCCATGTCGACGTTGCCCTTGAAGCTGGCGCCGTCAGCAATCAGGATGCGGGGCGCGCGCACGTCACCCACCACGCGGCAGTCAGCCTTGAGCTCGACCTTGTCGGTCGCGGCGATGTTGCCCGTGACCTTGCCCGTGATCTCGACGTTCTGAACCTCGATGTCGGCCTCGACCGAGGCGGAGGCCTC
>JAYTAT010000456.1:0-4050 GCA_043737315.1 Archangium sp. | reverse complement strand
GCTTCCACTCGCCTCTTCCACGTCTCTCGCGTTGCCATCGCGCGACCAGACGCTCGAAATCAGGCAGCGATCAAGCACCGGTCCGTGCATCGGTTACGGTACGCGTTCACGGGGCATGAAGCAGCGAAGGGGCTGATCGGTTGTTGAGCGCGGCCTGAACCGCGTCGGTGAGGTAACTCAAGACATGGCGCTTCTGCTTGCGGCAGGTGTGGATGACAGATTTGAGATTGGCGGCAAAACGGTCACCCCGCTCACTTTGGCTGACACGCGAGTTCTTGCGCCGAGGCTGGACTGGGCGACGGCCTTGCAACGCACTTTCGGCATCGACGTGTGGACCTGCCACTGCGGCGACCGCCGCACGGTGCGCGCTTCATCGAACTTGCCCAGGTCGCGGAACGCGTTGCCGAGGTTCTCGTCGAGCCGCGCCACGTCAGGGCTCTCTTCGCCCTGAAGCTTCACGTAGAGGGCGCGCGCTTGAAGATACTTTTCCACCGCTTCCTTCTCGCGGCCAGGGCCGAGCTCGGCTGCGAGGTTGCTCAAGGTCTGCGCGACCTCTCGGCTCTCGGGCCCGTAGAGTTTCGTGCGAATCTCCATCGCCTTGCCGTGGGCCACCAGCGCCTCTTCCTTTCGGCCCAGCGCCGAGTACGCGATCGCCTTGCTGTTGTAGTTGGACGCCAGGTTTGGATGCATCGGCCCAACGGTGGACAGCCAGATGCGCTCCGCCTTCTCGAAGTACTCCAGCGCCTTTCGCGGATTGCTCTGATCATCGAGCACCACGCCCAGCGCGTTGTAGACCGTGGCCACTCGCGGATGACCGGGGCCGTGTTCTCGAAGGCGAATCCCCAGGCAGGTCGACCACGCCTTCTCCGCCTCTGGGTAGCGGCCCTGAAACTCGCGCATGGTGCCGAGGCTGAACTGGAGATCGTCCACCGACTGCTCCGGGTTGCCCGCGCGGGCGAGGGTGGCGATGGCGAGGTTGATCGCGTTCTCCGACTCGGGCCCATTGCGCTGCGCGGTGGCCAGGTTCTGCGCCTGCAGCCCAAGCGCCCTCGCGGCGAGCCGATCCTGCCCTGACGAGGTCGCCAGCAACACGGCTTCGCGCAGGTGTTTGTCGGCGGCGTCGAAGTCGGAGAGGAGCGAGTTGAGCTGGCCGATGCGCAGCTGCGACTCCGCGCGCTGCGGCGTGTACTGAAGCTTTTCGAGCGTCGCGTCGACCTCGAGGGCGAGCGTGAGCGATTCCTTCGTGTGCCCGGCTTCGCTGAGCGCAAAGACCTGCGCGAGCTTCTCTCTCATCGCGAGTACTTCTTTTCGCCCCTCGGGTGATTGCGGGAGCGGCCGCTCGGACTTCACGGCTTCGAGATCGGCGCAGGTGGCGATGTCGGGGAGGTGACCGGTGAGGCTCGCCGCGCGCTGGGCCACCCGGGTATCGGCGGTGCGCAGCATCGTGGTGAGGGCGGTGAGCTCTCGGCGGCGTTGGTCGAGACAGGCCACGCGCTGCTCGAGCACGGCCTCGGTCTGTTCACCTCGCACGCGGGTCGCGGTGCAGGCCGCCTGCTGCGCGCTGAGCCACGCAAGCGCGTACGCGTCGAGGTCGGCGGCCACCGTGGTGATCAACGTGTCCGGCGCGCCTTCGCGGGTGAGCGCACGGGCGACCGCTGCTCGCACGGCGGGGTTCCACCCTTCACCGACGGTGAATCCCGAGCAGGGCGAAGTGCGCGCGAACCACGTTGAGCCGCTCACCAACAGCACGATGGTGGCGGCGCCGAGCGCGAGGCCCGTGCGGAGGCGGCGCCGGCCCATCGTCTCTGACAACTCCTTCACCAGCGCGTGCATCGTGGGGAAGCGCTTCCCAGGATCCGTGTCGAGGCCACGGCGAACGATCCGCAACACCCATGAAGGGACACTGCGCGGTGCCGTGACCAGTTCACCGCTCTGCACTGCCGCCTTCAGCTGTTCGATGGTGCTCGCGCGAAAAGGCCGCTCACCCGCGAGTGCTTCGAAGAGCGAGACGCAGAACGCGAATTGATCCGAAGCAGGGGAGGCCGCGCCGCCTGAAAAGAGCTCAAGGCTCATGTACGCGGGCGTACCCATCAACGTGCCCGTGCGGGTCAGCTCTGCGTCGCCCCTGTCGGCTTGCGGGTTCGTGGTGCGCTCGAGACCAACCAGCCCGAAGTCAGACACGCGCGCGGTGCGGTCGGCGTCGAGCAGCACGTTGTCGGGTTTGAAATCGCGGTGCACCAGGCCCGCGTCATGAACGGCGGCGAGCCCTTTGCCCGCGCCGGTGAACACCCGGAGCACCTCCTGCCAGCCTGGCTTCGTCGCGAGCCACCCGCGAGCGGAACCACCAGAGACGAGCTCCATGGCGACGAAGACCTCTTCACCGACGGTGCCCGCGTCGTACACGGTGACGATGTTCGGATGTTTGAGCCGGGCCGCGGTCTGTGCCTCGCGCAACAATCGGGCCCGCAGCTCAGGGGAGCTCGCGCCGCGCACCACCTTGATCGCCACGTGACGGCCGAGCTCGGGATCGAGCGCTTCGAAGACGCTCCCCATCGCGCCTTCGCCGAGCAGGCGGGTGACCTCGTAGCGGCCGATCGTCCCGTGCACGACCGCGCTGCCATTCGAGCGGCGCGGCGATCGCGCGGTCATCTCCAGTCCGCCCGTCTCGGCGCGCATCAGGCCCGAGATGATCGCGCTGCACTCCTGGCACGACTGCAGGTGCTCTGACTGGGCCGCGTCGGGTTGCAGTTGGTCCTGAGCGATGCGCGCGAGGGTCTCCTCAGGCAGATGCGTCATGGGACGCGTGTATCAACTATCGCCCTTGTCGCGCGAGGGTGGCGCGGCTCCGCGTGGCGTGGCCGGTTGCTGCTTCATGTCTGCGGGGTTGCTCGCCCACCGCGCGGCTGGAAGGCCGCCTGCCGCTCAGTGCAGGAGACCCGCTTCATCGAGCTGCTCGACGCCGGCCTCGACTCGCAGACGAACAAAGACCTGAACCAGAAGCCCTGGGTCGAAGGTCACGCGAACCTGGAAGACCTGCTCAATGCGCACCGCTACCTGACGCTGTTGATGTCGCGTCGCGAGCCCAGATACCGTGAGCTGTTTTTTCGTGACGAGGTGATGCGCGAGTTCCGCCGCGTTGCGGTTCTTCATGCGGCAGGCTGCGCGACGGTGATTCTAACCGGGACTAAGCCTTCACGGATGTGGCGGAAGTGGCTGGACCGAAGGTCTCAGCACACATGGGAGGTCGGCCCCATTGACCCCGGAGCCCGCCTCGACGACGCGCGCTTCGACGCGGTGACGCCGCTGGTCGACGGTGATCAGATCCAGGCTGCGCGTGGGCTGGTCTTCACCTTCCGAATACGCCCTGACCTCGAGGCTCCCGATCGACGCTTGACGGAGCTCGGCTGGGACCCGCAGGCTCGAGCAGCTGGAATTGGTGGTGGGGCTGGCGAAGCCCGTGCTGTTCGTCCTGACTGCCGTGGTCCTGGCACATCAACGAGGCTTCGAACCACCGGCCTGATCCCGATGGGCGAGCCGCTCATTTCCGCGGCGCCCTCATTCAATGTGGGCTTCGAGACGTCAGTGCCGGCGACGTCTCCCTCACCCGCGCAGAGATGCGCACGAAGCGCGCGGTGTTCTCGTGAAGAAGGCGCTCACTGGCAGGCCTGCTCGGCAGCTCGGGCGTCGAGCACGACCGCCGAGTTGCCGAGGAGGTCCTTCATGTTCACCCGCCCCGCGCGGGGGTCCTCCGTGTGGTCGAGGTGTTTGATGCCGTTGATGGCCACGGTGAGGGAGCACTGCCCCGTAAGGCTGCTCAGGTTCTGCGCCATCGAGACGTCGCGGCTGTTGACGACGGAGAGATCCGCGAAGTTGGAGTTGGTGTAAGAAGCGGTATCGATGTAATGCGTTGCGAGTCCGAGGCTCTGGGCGAAGGTCACGAGGGCCTGGTAGTCATTGGGAAGCTCCACGTACGTCGCCGACTCGAAGGTCACGCAGCCGCCCGCAGAGCCCGCAGAGCCCGCAGAGCCCGCAGAGCCCGCAGAGCCCGCA